>NZ_JBXUOW010000060.1:0-31155 GCF_057196645.1 Micromonospora sp. ATLC16 | reverse complement strand
GCCGCTCACCCAACTCCGGCGGCGACTACGGCCTGCTGCCCTACCGACCCGGACTACTGACCCTACAACGCTGACAACACGCAGGTCCGGTTTGGGCACAGCCGGAGCGGGCGGGCTCGGCGTACACCGAGCCCGCCCATCCCTCACACACCCCACCACCAGGAGGTATCGACAGTGCGAGGACACGCACCCCACCCCCCGCCTCAGGGGAAAGCTCATGCCGGCCGAGTGTCCCCCGGCATTCGACGACGGCTTTTCAAGCTCGTCACGGCCGGGATCGCAGCCGCCGTCGGGATGTTCACCGTGACGGTGGCCACCAGCTCGGCGTCAGCCGCCGACAATCCGTACCAGCGGGGTCCGGACCCCACCCGAGCGAGCGTCGCGGCCGAGAACGGGCCCTTCGCCAACACGTCGGTCAGTGTCCCGACCGGGTACGGCTTCAACGGTGGCAGGATCTACTACCCGACCGACACCAGCCAGGGCACCTTCGGTGCCATCGCCATTTCGCCGGGTTACACCGCGTTGTTCTCTGCCGAGCTGGCCTGGATGGGCCCGTGGCTGGCATCGCACGGTTTCGTCGTGATCGGCATCGAGACCAACAGCCGTAACGACTTCGACACGGCCCGAGGCACCCAGTTGCTCGCCGCGCTCGACTACCTGACGCAGCAGAGCCCAGTACGCGACCGGGTCGACCCGAACCGGTTGGCCGTCTCCGGTCACTCGATGGGCGGCGGCGGGGCGCTGAGCGCAGCCACCCGGCGCTCGTCGTTGAAGGCGGCGGTCGGTATCGCGCCGTACTCGCCGTCGCAGAACCTGGCCAACGACCAGGTACCCACGATGGTCATCTCCGGCCAGGCGGACACGGTGGTCACCCCGTCCTACGCCCTCGGCCTGTACAACAGCCTGCCGGCCTCGACGGAGGGCGTCTACCTGGAGGTCGCCGGTGGGGACCACGGGTTCATGGTCGGGCGGTCGAACCCGGTGCTGATCCGGACCATGCTGCCGTTCCTGAAGATGTTCGTGGACAACGACTCCCGGTACAGCCAGTTCCTCTGCCCGCTGCTCGACAGCAGCGGCGTGGTCACCTACCGCAGCACCTGCCCGTTGCTGCCGACCGATCCGACCACTCCGCCACCGACCGGCACGCCGACCCCGACCCCGACGCCCACCCCGACCCCGACCTCGACCACGCCGCCGCCCTCCGGCTCCGCCAGCGAGATCGTCGGCAGCCAGTCGAACCGCTGCATCGACGTCACCAACGCCTCCCGCAACAACGGCACCCGCGTCCAGCTCTACGACTGCAACAAGCAGACCAACCAAGCCTGGACCTACAACACCACAAACAAACAACTACGCGTCTACGGCGACATGTGCCTCGACGCCGCAGGCTCCGGCAACGGCGCCGCAATCCAGATCTACACCTGCCACAGCGGAACCAACCAACAATGGAACATCAACTCCAACGGCACCATCACCGGCGTCCAATCCGGACGCTGCCTCGACGTCTGGAGCACCAACAACGGAGCCCAGATCCAGCTCTACGACTGCCACGGACAAACCAACCAGCAGTTCCGCCTCGTGTCGCTCGGATAACCAGCACCGCCCAGGCCACCGACTGATCGGGCGGGCCCGGCAGGACGCCGAGCCCGCCCGATCATGTGCCGCGAGAGCGGGGGGTTCAGTCCGGTCGCTGCGCCATGCTCGTCCCGCGCGGCTGCCGACTCGGGTGGTTCTGCCGTCGTCGTCGGCGCCACCAGCCAGCCGCCGCGCCGGCCAGGATCACTCCGGATCGCCCAGTCGCTGAAGGCCGACGCCGACCGGGTGTCCTGGTCCGCGGCGTCGACGGGATCGGTCCGTCGGCCGCCGCCGGTAGGCGGCCGCCCCAGCCAGGTTGCAGACCCGAGGCGATCACGCAAGGCCGAGTGACAAAGCCGGTCACCCATTGCGAGACCACCTTCACAACTTGCACACTGAGGCTGGATTAGTCCTGGAAGTTGCGAAACTGGCAACTTCGAGGCGAGCCAGAGGGAGGGGTCCACGATGGTGGCACCGACGGCAGGAGCCGCCGGCAGACCTATGTCTGTGCCGGTCTGGAGGGCGTTGCCCAGTTTCCTCCGCGACGCACATCAGTCCCTGGTGGACACCGGTGAGGCCGCCGGCGGTGAGGTCGTACGTCTCGGGCTCGGCGTATCCAGTCCGTACCTGGTGACCCATCCCGATCACGTACGGCAGGTGTTGCAGGACCGGGCTGCCAACTATCCCCGAGGCGATGACACCGCGCTCTGGCGCTCGGTCCGCAAACTGGTCGGCGACGGAATCCTCGCCGAGGGTGACACCTGGCTGGCGTCACGTAGGACACTGGCCCCACTCTTCCGGCGAGGCCGCATCGACGCGCTGGTCGACACGATGGCGAAGGCCATCGACGGGGCGACCGATCGCCTGCACACGGCGGCGGTGGCGGGGAGCGTCGTCGACATCGGCACGGAACTGTCCCGCCTCGTCTGCGCCGCCGTCATGCGAGTGTTCTTCGACTCCCGGGTCTCTGTTGATGACGCGCTGCGCATCATGGCGGCGCAGGAGGACATCGTCACCTCCATGGCACCGCGTCTGCTCGCCCCCTTCGCACCGTGGTGGGTTCCGATGCCGGGAGACCGTCGCTTCCGCCGCTCCGTGCAGACCATCGACGACATCCTGCTGCCGGTCCTCCGTGCTGCGGTGCGTCAGCCCGGCGACGGCGACGACGTGTTGTCGACACTGGCTCGGGCCAAACGTGACGGCCAGCCGCTGTCCGAACGGCAGATGCGCGACGACTTGGTGTCGATGGTGGCTGTCACCACAGAGACGAGCTACGTGGTGTTGACCTGGCTCTGGCCGGTCCTCGCCAACCACACCGACGTCGCGGATCGGCTCTACACAGAGGTCGATCAGGTTGTCGGTGCCGGGCCGGTGCGGGCAGAGCACCTGCCTCAGCTCACCTACACCCAGATGGTGCTCAACGAACTCCTTCGCTTGTACCCTGCGGGTTGGATCGTTCCCCGGCGCGCGTTGGCCGCCGACGTGCTCGGTGGAGTGCGGGTAGACCCGGGCGCCACCATCATCCTCTCCCCGTACGCCACCCAGCGGATGAGGACTTACTGGGGTGCCACCGCCGAATCCTTCGACCCGGAGCGCTTCGCACCCGGCCGCGTAGAGGCGGACACGCTTCGCCGCCATGCCTACTACCCGTTCGGACTCGGCATGCACAGATGCCTCGGGGAACACCTGTTCAACCTGGAGGCTCTGCTGATCGTGGCGACCTTGATCAGTAAATTCCGCTTTACCCTGACTGATCCCACGGTGCCCGCACCGCGAGTCGCCGCATCGCTGCGCCCCCGGCGGCGAGTCGAGCTGATCCCGTCGCGTCGCGAACACTCTGTCGCCGGCAGGAGCCACTGATGCCCCCAGACACCCTGGCCGCCACGCTCGAGCAGAGCGCCGAACAGGGACGGATCTGCTCCGTGGCCGCGCGAGGGCAACGCGACCTACAGGACCGGGTCGCCACCTATCCCGCTCTCTTTCCCGACCCTCCCGTCGATGCCGCCATGCTGAGCGCTCTGGCGTTGTCCACCGCGTTCATCGCCCCGTGGTGCACCGCCGCCGAGCTTCGTACCGCGAACCGCACGTCGCTGTGGGTGACGGCAGAGGATTGGCGGATCGACTCGGAGATCAGCTCCTTGGAAGAAGCCACGGCCACCGTGACCGCCTGTATCGCGGTGGCAGCGGGCACCGCGCCAGCCGACGGTGACCAACTCACCCAGTTCCTGGCCGACATCCACGACGATCTCGCAGCCACGCCGCTGTTCTCACGCCTGGGTCACCTGTGGCAGGAGGAGTTGCGCCGCATGCTCGACGCTGAGCTGCGGGAGTGGCAATGGAGAACTGACCGGAACACGAAGGTGGCCGACCTGCCGTCTGCCGGCGACTATCTGGCCAACGCCGCCGGCTACGGCGCCACCTGGGTCAACCTCTCCCACTGGATCGCCACCGAGGCCGTGGACACCGAGGAGCACCTGGCCGCGCTGGTTACCGCGAGCTACGAGGTGGAGAAGGTCGTGCGGTTGGTCAACGACCTGGCCAGCTACCACCGGGACGTGAAGGCCGGCGATCTGAATATCCTGATGTTGGGCGTCGACGAACACGAGGTGCGCCAGCAGGCAGTCGACCTGGCCGACCGCTGCCAGAAGCTGCTCGACCCGCTGGCCGAGGTCAGCCCGCAACAGGTGACATACCTACGACGCGTCCTCGGATTCACGGCCGGCTTCTACCACGGGACCGACTTCTGGGCGTCCCGGTGACAGCTGTCGACGGACGCAGACCGACCGACAGGACCGCGGGCGTACGCGGGCAGGTCCGCGACCTCGTCGCGGAGATGATGCGCGATCCGGCTGGTCGCACCTCGCCCTCACCGTACGAGACCGCCCGGCTGGTGAGCCTCGCCCCGTGGCTGATCGGACACAACGACCGGGTGCGTTACCTGCTCGACGCCCAGCGACCGGACGGCGGCTGGGGCCCTCCTGGGGGGTACGGCCTCGTGCCCACCCTCAGCGCGACAGAGGCACTGCTGACGGTCCTGCGGTCCGATCCGCCGGCGGATCAGGCGCGGCTCGTGCACGCCGTCGATCGTGCTCTGGTCGCCCTGACCGGGCTCGTGAGCGACACCGGTGCGCTACCCGACACCCCGGCCCTCGACATGATCGTGCCCGCACTCACGGACCGCATCAATGACCACCTTCACCGCCCGGCCATGTCGCCGCCGGTCGTTCCAGAGCGGTGGCGACGCTCCACTCCGCTGGGCCTGCCAGGTGGCGTGACCCGAAAGCGACTCACCGCCGTACGTCACCTGGTGTCCAGCGGCGCACCGATCCCCGACAAGCTGCTTCACGCCCTGGAGGTCGTGGCCGACCTCGCTCCCGCAGCGGGCGGCGTCACACCGAACGCCTCGGGCACGGTGGGAGCCTCGCCTGCAGCCACCGCCGCATGGCTCGGCAGGCCCGACCGGCCCGGCGGCCACGATGCGTTGGCATACCTGCAAGGCACCGTCGCTCACTACGGCGGCCCCGTGCCGTGCGCAGCCCCGATCACCGTCTTCGAACGAGCCTGGGTGACCACCATCCTGGCTCGCGCCGGAATCGATCTGACCGGCTCCCCGGGGCTGGTGGAGAGCCTGACCGCCGACCTTGGTGCGACTGGCACGCCGACCGGCCCTGGACTACCGACCGACGCTGACACCACGGCGGTGACCCTGGCCGCTCTCGGCCATCTCGGCGTCGCGGCGTCAGTTGACTGTCTGTGGTCATACGAGACACCCGAGGGCTTCGCCACATGGCCCGGCGAGGATGGTTTCAGCACCACGACCAACGCCCACGTGCTCGATGCTTTCGGCCAGCGGCTGGCGGACCAGCCCGGCGCACAGCCGCGCCATCGCGCTGCTGTCCGCCGGCTGGTGACGGCTCTGTTGGATCGCCAAGAGCTCCAGGGGAGCTGGGCCGACAGGTGGCATGCGTCCCACTTCTACGCGACTTCCTGCTGCGTGCAGGCCCTGGCAGAGTTCGGTGACGCGACGATGGTGGCGAGACCGCTGGATCGCGCGGTCGAGTGGGCACTTGCCGCCCAACGGACCGACGGCGCCTGGGGCACCTGGACAGCCACCGCAGAGGAGACGGCCTACGCACTGCACATCTTGCTGGTCAGCGGTGCCCGGACACCCAAGGTCATTGACGCGGTTCGGCGCGGGTACGCCTACCTGTGTCAACACGACGGCACAACCGGGCCGGCGCTGTGGCATGACAAGGATCTGTATCAGCCCACCCTGATCGTCCGCGCCACAGTTCTGGCAGCCCAGCACAGTGCCGGGAGACTGCTGACCTTCCGGTCCGAATGCGCGTAGCTGCCCGGCGGTCATGACCGACAACGAACGCCTCGGGACAAAGCAAGTCCCTTGTGGACGCAACAGTTAGTGACGGTCTTGAGTCAATAGTCAGAGAACTGCTAGCGTGCGTCGGTCTGCCTACACCGGCGGCTTGGTCGGCATGCCTCTGCCGACAAGTTCCTCTGCTCGGCATCGGACGGTTCAATGCGGTCTCGCAGCGCCAATCTGCGCACCAAGGTCATCGCGCTCCTCGCCTCACTCGTCGCCCTCTGGGCATTCGCCGCCTGGGTTACCCTCCGAGACGGCGTGAACCTCCTTGGCGTCCAAGCGATCGACAGCCAGATCGTCTCCCCCAGTGAGCCGCTGCTGCTGGACCTCCAGGTTGAGCGACGCCTCGCTGTCGTCTACCTCGGTGGTCCCAGTGCCGACCGGAAGAACGCACTCGACGCCGCCCGTCTGGCTGTCGACAAGAACGCCACCGCCTTCAAGTCCACCGCGCGTAGCTGGCTGGCCCGCATGGCCGCCGGTAGCGAGGCCGAACAACGCGTGAATGAGGCGATCACCGAACTCGATCAACTGCCGGCAGTCCGCGAGTCCGTCGACGATCGGTCGGTCGACCGGGCAAGCACCATCCGCACCTACAGCGATCTCGTCGAGTCGATGTTCGCCATCTACGATGTCGTCGGCACGCTCGATGATCCCGAGATTCAGCAGGACACCCGGAACTTGATCGAGCTGTACCGGCTCCGCGAACTCATCTCGCAGGAGGACGCCCTACTCACCGGCGCTCTGGCCGCCGAACGGATCACCGCCGGTGAACAGCTCCGGTTCACCGAGCTGGTCATCGCGCAACGCTTCGTTGCGGATCGCACCCAGCTGAACGACTCCGACCAGGCCGCCTTCAACCAGGTCCTCAACGGAGACGCGTTCCGGGGCCTGCGCCAGCTCGAAGACCGGGTGACCAGCACCCGGGGATCGGCCCGCCCGGACGTTACCGCCGAGAAGTGGAACGAGGTCGCCGACGCCGCGTTGACCCATCTACAGGAGATGGTCCTCGGCAGCGGTGACAGCCTGGTGCAGCGCGCGGTGCCTGTCGCGGTCGGGGTTATCGTCCGGCTGGTTCTGGCCGCTGGCCTCGGTCTGCTGGCGGTCATCGCGTCGATCGTCGTCTCCATCACCACCGCGCGAGCTCTCGTGGCTCAGCTACAGCTACTCCGCGACGCGGCACACAAACTCGCCGACGAACGGCTCCCTGCGGTGGTGGAGCGCCTGCAGCGCGGCGAGCAGGTGGACGTCGCCGCCGAGGCGCCACCGCTCGACTTCGGCCCCGACGAGATCGGGCAGGTCGGCCAGGCATTCAACGCGGTCCAGGAGACGGCCGTCCGTACGGCCGTCGAGCAGGCAGAGCTACGCCGCAACGTACGCGATGTGTTCCTGAACCTGGCTCGGCGCACCCAGGCCCTCGTCCACCGCCAGGTGACCCTCCTCGACGAGATGGAGCGTCGACAGGAGGATGCCGACGAACTCGAAGACCTGTTCCGCGTCGACCACCTCGCCACCCGTATGCGGCGGAACGCCGAGAACCTCATCGTCCTGTCGGGTGCTACGCCCGGCCGTGGCTGGCGCCGCAATGTGCCGATGGTCGACGTGGCCCGCGCTGCCGTGCAGGAGGTGGAGGACTACACCCGAGTGAAGGTGATGCCATTCGGGTCGGTCGCGCTCGCCGGCCGGGCCGCCGGCGACATCATTCACCTGCTCGCCGAACTGATCGAGAACGCCCTGACCTTCTCCCCGAAGAGCACGCCGGTCGAGGTACGCGGTCAACTCGTGGCCAACGGCTTCGCCATCGAGATCGAGGACCGAGGTCTCGGCATGGCCGAGGACGACCTGGCCGCCGCCAACGCCGACCTCGCCACCGCCGCCGAGTTCAACCTCGCCGACGCCAAGAAGCTGGGACTCTTCGTCGTCAGTCGGCTGGCCGCCAAGCACCACCTCGCGGTCCGGTTGAAGCCGTCACCCTACGGCGGCACGACGGCGGTTGTCCTCATTCCCAAGGACCTGGTGGCGACGGCCGACCCGGTCGGCCCCGGTCCCGCACCTACCGCGGGGGTGACCAGGGACGCGGCTGCCGCGGGCGAAGCCCAGCCCGTCCCCACCACGCGGCAGACGTCGCTCGCCGTCGCCGAGCCCGCACCTGTGCACGGCGAAACGATGGAACTGCCAGCAGTGCGTCCACTGCGTGCCGCCGCTGACGCCGCCGCCACGGTCACCGAGGGGCCAGCCAAGAGCACGCCCAGCGTCAGACAGCGGCCCGGACCTTCTGCCGGACACACCGAGCACACCGAGCACGGCCTGCCGATGAGAGTCCGCCAGGCCAACATCGCGCGGCAACTGCGCGACTCGTCCCCAGGCCAAACACAGCCACCGGACGACGAGGCGGGGCGATCCCCCGACGACATCCGCAGGATGATGAGCTCCTACCAATCCGGCACCCGCCGCGGCCGCGATGACGCCGCACGTCTCGTCGACGCCGACGACGACGAGCAACCCGACGCCGCCGACAACACGTCTGCGGCCGAAACCGACCGGTAAGAAAGAGGAACGGGCAAGTGCAGCAGAACTCCACTGGCGATCTGGCCTGGCTGCTCGACGACCTGGTCGGGCGCGTCAAGCAGGCTGAGCATGCCATCGTGCTCTCCGCTGACGGGCTGCTCATGGCCTCCTCCGCCCAGCTCAGCCGAGACGACGCGGAACATCTGGCCGCGATGGCATCGGGCATCCAGAGCCTCGCGAAAGGTGCCAGCAAGAGGTTCGGCGGCGGTCCCGTGCAACAGACCATCATCGAGATGAAGTCGTCGTTTCTGTTCGTTACCGCGGCCGGAAGCAACGCGTGCCTGGCCGTCCTCGCGGCCGAAGACACCGACGTCGGACTTGTCGCGTACGAGATGGCGATGGTCGTTGCGCGAGCCGGCAAGTTTCTCGCCTCCCCGACCCGGCCGAGTCAGCACACCAACAACTAGGGGCCGCCATGACGATGCCCGACGAAGAACCAGTCTGGTTAGATGACGCAGCCGGGCCGGTGGTCCGGCCATATGCCGTCACGGGCGGGCGGGCTAAGCCAGCCAACAGCTTCAACGTGGTCGCTCTGATCCTTTCGACGCGATCGGCCCCACCGTCCGAGGTGGGGATTGCACCAGAACAGGCGAGGATCATTCACCTTTGCCAACGACCGCTCGCACTTGCAGAAGTGGCCGCGCATCTGAGCCTGCCCCTCGGCACCGTCCGAGTGTTGCTCGACGGACTGATCGCGCAGGGATTCGTTCAGGTCAACGATCCTCGCCAGGCCGCCACCCTTCCCGACGACAGCGTATTCGAGGCGCTCATCAATGGACTACGTCAACTCTGAGCGGACGGGGCAGGCGACCCTTCCCACCGCCATCAAAATCCTCATCGCTGGTGGCTTCGGCGTAGGCAAGACCACCCTCGTGGGATCCGTCAGCGAAACCAAGCCCCTACGCACTGAGGAGGTTCTCTCCGAGCAGGGCGTGGGTGTCGATGACATCTCCGGCGTCGAGACGAAATCGACGACGACTGTGGCGATGGACTTCGGCCGGATCACCATCAGCGACGAACTTGTTCTCTACCTGTTCGGTACTCCCGGTCAAGACCGCTTCTGGTTCGTCTGGGACGAACTCACGATCGGCGCCCTGGGTGCCGTGGTCCTGGCCGACACCCGGCGGCTCGCGGACTGCTTCCCGTCCATTGACTACTTCGAGCGTACGGGGTTGCCTTTCATCGTAGCCGTCAACTGCTTCGAGAATGCCCGCCGGTACAGCCTTGACGAGGTGCGACTGGCCCTGGACCTCGACCCGGACGTGCCCGTCATGTTGTGCGACGCGCGAGAGCGGCAGTCGTCCAAAGAGGTCCTCGTAGCGCTGGTCGGGCATGTCAAGAAGCAAGGACTCACCCGCCGACCCGAGCCGGTAGGCAATTGAGCCATGAGGTCTGGCTGATGTCACACGGTGGCCGTCACAGCCCCGCAAGTCTCAACTGAGCCTTGATTGGTGTGGCCGACCTGGCGGCCTGTTTGATCTTCGCGCAGTGGGCTGTACGGGCTTCCTCGTCGATCTGCTGCTCGTGTTCGGCGCGCAACCCGGTCCGGCCGTCGAGGCCCTCGCGCAGGATGTCGGCGTGCCCGGCATGCCGGATGGACTCGCCGAGGACATGGACCATGATGGCGAACGGGTTCGTGTCGTCACATAAGGCTCCGGCCACCACGGCACGTGGCCTCCAGCTCCGCCATCCGCGGTCACGTACGGTGAAGCCCGATCGGCGGCGTGTCAAGCTGCCGCCATCGTGGTCACGCCAGGGACGTGTTCAGAGCGCCAGGGTGACGTGGGACTACCCGCTCAGTCCAGACGGAACGTGGACGACCAGGATCGCGGTGTCATCGGTGACGTTTCCTTCGGCGAAGGTCATGACCGCGTTATCGATGGCCCCGGCGAGTTGGTCGGCGGAGTCGACGGCGGTGGAGGCCAGGATGTCGTGGAGGCGTTCGGGTCCGAACATGTTGCAGTCATTGAGGGGATGCGCTTCGGTGACGCCGTCGGTGTAGAGGATGAGGCTGTCGCCGGGCCGGAGCAGGGTCCGCTGGTCGTGGAGGGTGGGCTGGGGTAGCCAGCCGAGGATCAGTCCGTGTCTGCCCAGTGTTTCGACGGCACCGTCCGCGCGGCGTACGAGGCCGGTGTCATGGCCGCCGCAGCTAACCCGGGCGCTGATCCCGTCCGGGTGTGGGCGCAGGGTGGCGTAGACGGCGGTGAGGTACTGGCTGTCGTCGGTATACCAGGCCCGCAGCGCGGTGTTCAGGGCGGCGAGGTTGACACTCGGGGTCGTGCAGCGCACGGCGGCGGCGCGGAGGGTGTACCGGGCCAGCGCGGTGGTCTTCGCCGCTTTCGGGCCCTTTCCGGAGACGTCGCCGAGAACGACAGCCCAGGCGTCACGCACTGACGGGAACACGTCGTAGAAGTCGCCGAGAACCTCCGCTCCGTCTCCACCCCGCCGATACCGCACGGCGACCTCAGCCCCGGGCACCTGCGGCAACAGGGGCGGCAGCAAGCTCTCCTGCAACGTGTCGGCGAGCTGCCGCACGTGTGCGGTGGCGTCCTCGGCCCGTACG
Organism: Micromonospora sp. ATLC16; assembly: GCF_057196645.1. Taxonomy (NCBI): domain Bacteria; kingdom Bacillati; phylum Actinomycetota; class Actinomycetes; order Micromonosporales; family Micromonosporaceae; genus Micromonospora; species Micromonospora sp. ATLC16. The sequence continues at coordinate 20,071 of NZ_JBXUOW010000060.1, read as the reverse complement.
GTCGCGGCCTTGGCCGCCGCAGTGGCATCTTCTGCTCGCCTGGTAGCGGCCTCGGCGCGGCGGGTAGCGTCCCGGGCCTCGTCAACGGCCTCGCGTAGGGCGATCTCTCCCGCAGCGGCTTGGGCCAGGGTGGCCAGCACTTCGATGTCATGCGGTGTCCACTGCCGCACGGAGGTATCGACCGCGCAGAACGTGCCGAGCACCAGCCCGTCCGGTGAACGGACCGGGAAACCCGCCCACGCCGCCACGCCCATCAAAACGATCGACGGGTTGTCCGCAGTACGTGGGTCGGCACGGGCATCCTGCACGATCAATTCGGCATCAGCGCCGATGACGTACTGACAGAACGACTCCTCGACCAAGTTCTGCCGATTCGCCAGGTCGGTGCTGTCCACGCCGACGCAGCTCTTCCAGAACGAGCGCGTCCCATCCACGACTGTGACGAACGCATACGGCGTTCCCAGCAGGGTCGCCGCGAGACGGGTCAGCCGGTCGAACGCCTGCTCCGGCCCGGTATCCAGTAGTCGAGTGCGGCGTACCGCCGCCAGCCGGGCCGGGTCGAACACCGCCGCCGGCACCGCTGTCGACACCGTCACCGGCCAGGACCTCTACCCGCACGACGCCGACGCGAACGCTGGGGGGCCTCGTGACCAGCCCGCGCGTCATCCACCGCCGCATCCTGACCCGGCGGACAAAGCCGATCAAGCAACACCCACAGGGCAGCAACCGTCGCCCGCGTCTCGGCAACATCAGCACCGACATGCGCGGGCACGATCGCCGCAGCCGGACGGCCGTGCTTCGTCAACACGGTGACCTCATCAAGCAGGTCGGCTCGCGCCACCAGCTCGGAAAACGACGCTTCGCCTCCCGCAGCGGCACCCGCGAAACCGCACCCACATCGTCGAGATCCGCAACCGGCATGAAGTCATTATGACCCCAACGCGGCGCCCCCCGGCAGCGGCCGAACGGCCACGCCCAGCCAACGCGGGACGAACGCCGTCGGTGAGGACTGTCGGACCCTCACGCTCGCGTTGATCACGACGTGGCGCTGGGATCGCGACGACCAGTTCCCCGACGGCCACCGCCCCGGCATCCAGTGGCTCAGCGAACTTCGGACGGCGACGGCTGGACGCCACCTCGTCGATCATGATGCCACGGCCACACCAACTCAGCTCGGCTGAACGAGCCGCGCAGACGAAGGCCACGTGCCGCTCACGGCGGGTCACCGCACCGCAACCGCATCCGACCTGCCCGTTACATCCGGCGCAGAAACACGTTTGGCGGGTGACTGCGGCCGCTGCTAGTTTCCGGAGGCCGTGCGAGAGACCGAGGAGGTGGTACCCGTGAACGTTTCGACATGGGTGCTCCCCTCTGGGGTCACGGTCGGGCGATAGGTCGTCCGGGAGCGCCCTTTCACGAGCACTCCCGACCGAAAGGCACGACCATGCGATTCACTTCTGAACAGCGCCTCGATGACGGCGTCCTCGAACGCGAATTCACCCTCGGCGAGATCCCGGGCATCCTGTGGACGCCCGCATCCGCATCCGCACCGGTCCCGTTGATCCTGCTCGGCCACCCCCCGCTCGGACTGCACAAGATGTACCCCCGCCTGGTGGCGCGGGCCCGGCACGCCGCGGCGGATGACTTCGCCGCGGCCACCATCGAGCTCCCCGGCAGCGGTGACCGGCCCCGTTGGGCCGCCGCCGAGCAGGCCCGCGCCGACCTGCGCCGGGCTGTGGAGGCCGGTGCGCCGGTCAGCGCCGAGATCATCGACGCCCTCATCCTCCCGCTCGTCGACCAGGCGGTCCCGGAATGGCGAGCAGCCCTGGATGCCCTCCTTGCGCTGCCCGAGATCCGCGGACCGGTCGGGTACTCGGGGGGAGTGATCTCCGTCGGCATCCGGCTTGCGGTGGTCGAGCCGCGCATCGTGGCCGCCGGCTTCTTCGCCGGGAGTTTCGTGCCTCGCGCCATGTTCGAGGAGGCCCGACAGGTCACCATTCCACTGCACGTCCTGCTGCAGTGGGACGACGAATGGAACGACCGGCAGGCGGCCCTGAACCTGTTTGACGCCTTCGGCTCCAAGGAGAAAACGCTGCACGCCAACATGGGCGGACACACCGGTGTCCCGCAGTTCGCCGGCGAGGACGCGGCCGGATTCTTCGCCCGACACCTGCGCTAGCCGCGGGCCGAGGCCCCGCCGCCAGGCCAGCAGCAGGCGACAGGCGCCGGCCGGCACGCCGCTCATTGAGGACAGGCCCCGACCCTCCTCAATGGCGCGTCAGCAGATGCACAACCGCCCCGATCGCGGCGGTACCGGCCATCGCGGTACCGGCCGGTCGGGGCGGAGCTCTGCTCTTGGCGACCGGCTTGACCTCTGCAAGATCATCTACCTACTTCTGTACTCCGAGGAGCACCCCAGCCATCTGATGGTGGATCAAGGTGGCTGCCCTGTACCGTGCCAAAACTCGTCGCACATGATGTGAGCTGGGAGTGCTCGGCTCGGATTGATGATCGCCGGTATGGTCGTGCGGTTGCTGCACCTGGGGATGATCCGCCTGTTCAATGGTCTGGGGTTGTTGCTCCGCGGTGACAAGGCGTTGCTGATCGAGGTCCTCGTGCTGCGGCATGAGGTAGCGGTGCTCCGTCGGCAGGTTCGGGGCCGACCGCGGTTGTCCTGGCCGGACCGGGCGATCCTGTCGGCCCTGGCCCGCCTGCTGCCGCGTCGGATGCGGGAACATCGGATCGTTACCCCGGCGACGTTGCTGGCCTGGCACCGCCGGTTGGTGCGACGCCACTGGACCTACCCGAACAAGGCGAGTTACATCGACTCAGCCATCAGGTCGGGGCGGGCACGATCCGGCGGATCCTGGCCGGCCGCTTTGCCACCAAAATTGCCGTGCTGCTCCGCGACGGCCTGGTGGGCTGGCAGCGACTGAACGTCACCGCCTTCCTGGTCAGCGGCATCGCGAACGTCGAACCGGAGCTGCTCGGCGAGGACTACCGCGACGCGGACGGCACCTTGTACCTGCCGATGTTCCGCCAGCCGGTGCTGGTCTTCGCCGGCGACCGGGCGACGCTGACCAACACGCACGCGCGCTCGCCCGAGGGGTGCGACTGTCGATCTTCACGGCCGAACTGTTCTCCATCGGCAACGACCGGGACAACCGCGCCGCCGTGCAGGCGGTCGGTCGGGAGAAGCTCGACCTGGTGGGGTTGGCGCTGCACGCCCCACGTGCCGTCGTGGACAAGTTCCTCAAGGGCGCATCCATGCACCCGTAACGGCATCCGTGGCGACGAAGACATTGATATTGGCCGGTACGGCTGTAATGATTAACACACTTTACAGTTGTTCCGCCGCCCCGGAAGGACCCCGACATGGCGCGACGATTGACCGGGCCCACGCCCCGCCGCCCCCGCATCAGAATGGCCGCCGCCCTCGCCGCGGCCCTGCTCGCCGTACCGGCCGGCCTGTTCGTCGGCGCCTCCGCCGCGACGGCCGCCACCACGGGCGCCATCACCGGGTACGGCGGCAAGTGCGTCGACGTGGCCGCCGCGAACCCGGCCAACAGCACACCGGTGCAGCTCTACACCTGCAACGGCTCGTCCGCTCAACAGTGGACGGTGGCCGACGACGGCACCATCCGAGCCCTCGGCAAGTGCCTCGACGTCGCCGCCGCCGGCACCACCAGCGGCGCGCGGGTGCAGATCTACAACTGCAACGGCACCGGGGCGCAACAGTGGTCGTCCAGCGCCGGGCAGTTGGTCAACCCGGCCTCGGGCAAGTGCCTCGACGCGACCGGCCCCAGCTCCGCCGACGGCACGCCCCTGCAGATCTGGACCTGCGCCGGCAGCGCCAACCAGCTCTGGACCCTGCCCAGCGGCGGCACCACTCCCCCGCCGTCGGGCGGCTTCACCCACCCCGGCGTACTGGTCAGCCAGGGGCAGCTCGACTTCGTCCGCGCTCGGGTGCAGGCCGGCGCGCAGCCGTGGGCGGCGGCCTACAACCAGATGATGGGCAGCCGGTACGCCTCGCTGTCGCGCACCCCGGCGCCTCGCGCGGTCGTCGAGTGCGGCTCCTACTCCAACCCGAACAACGGCTGCACCGACGAGCGGGAGGACGCGATCGCGGCGTACACCCACGCGCTCGCCTGGTACCTCACCGGTGACTCCCGGTACGCGCAGAAGGCGATCCAGATCATGGACGCCTGGTCGGCGACGATCACCTCGCACACCGGCAGCAACGCGCCCCTGCAGACGGGCTGGGCAGCCTCGACCTGGCCCCGGGCCGCCGAAATCATCAAGTACACCTACGGGAGCTGGCCCAACGCCGACCGGTTCGCCACCATGCTGCGCACCGTCTACCTGCCGGTGGTCCGCAACGGCTCGAACAGCAACGGCAACTGGGAACTGACCATGATGGAGGCCGCCGTCGGCATCGCCGTCTTCCTGGAGGACCGCACCGCCTACGACGCGGCGGTCACCCGCTTCCTCAACCGCGCCCGGGCCTTCATCTACCTGCCCAGCGACGGCGCGCTGCCCTACACGGTCCCCGGCAGCGGCCTGGACACCAGCTCCGAGATCATCGGCTACTGGCAGGGCCAGTCCACCTTCGTCGCCGGCCTGGCCCAGGAGACCTGCCGGGACTTAGCCCACACCGGGTACGGCATCTCCGCCATCTCGCACGTCGCGGAGACCTCCCGCATCCAGGGCCGCGACCTGTACCCGCAGGTCGGTGAGCGGCTGCGGCACGCGCTGGGCTTCCACTCGCGCTACCAGCTCGGCGAGGCGGCACCCTCCTGGCTCTGCGGCGGCACCCTCTCCCGGGGTCTCGGCCCGATCACCGAGGTCGGCTTCAACGCGATGAACACCCGGCTGGGCAACGCGATGACCAACACGCAGACCCTCACGCTGCAACAGCGACCCGCGGGCAGCAACAACCTCTTCGTCGCCTGGGAGACGCTGACGCACGCGAACAACCCCAACTGACCGCGTCGGCCCGGCGACCCGCCTGCGTGAGTCGCCGGGCCGGGCGGTGGTCAGCCGTCGATCCCCAACGCCACCACCGGGCTGACCCGCGAGGCCCGCCGTGCCGGGAGCACGCCGGCCAGTGCGTTCAGCGCGACCAGCTGTACTGCCCTTCCCCTCGTAGCGTGGAGGCCAGGACTTTAGAGATAGAGGCTCATGGCTGAAACGAGACGCCGATTCGATCCGGAGTTCCGCGCGGGCGCGGTCCGGATCGTGCGGGAGACCGGGAAGTCGATCGCGGAGGTAGCGCGTGATCTGGGGATCAACAGCGGCACCCTGGCCAACTGGGTGCAGCAGGATCGTGCCGCTCGCGGCGAGGCGGCCGCTGGGCAGTTGTCCGAGGACGAGCGGGCCGAGCTCGCGCGGTTGCGGCGTGAGAACGCGGAGCTGGCGATGGAGCGTGATGTCCTCAAGCGATCCGTGGTCCTGTGGGTCAAGGAAGCGACGGGCCGGTGAGCGTGGCCGCCTTTATCGCTTCCCAGAGGACCGAGCACAACGTGCCGCACGCGGTGGCCTGTCGGGCACTCGGGGTTTCCGAGTCGTGGTTCTACAAGTGGCGGGACCGTCGGCCGACACCCCGGCAGGACCGGAGGGCCAGGCTCGCGGCTGCGGTCCGGCGCGGCTTCGACGCCTCGGGCGGCACCTACGGCAGTCCACGCGTCGGCGACGAGTTGCGCGAACAAGGGTGGCGGGTGTCGGATAACACGGTCGCCGAGCTCATGGCCGAGCTGGGCCTGGTCGCCAGAGCGAAGCGACGTCGGCGTGGGCTGACTCGGTAGGGCAAGCGGCCAGCCGCCCCGGACCTGGTCAAGCGCCGGTTCACCGCGTCCGCGCCGGACGTGGCCTGGTGCGGCGACATGACGGAGATCGTCACCGGCGAGGGCAAGCTCTACCTCGCCACCGTCATCGACCTGTACTCCCGGCGCATCCTCGGCTACGCCATGGGCGACCGGCACGACGCCGGCCTGGTCGTAGCCGCGTTGAACATGGCCGCGGTCACCCGCGGCGGCGATGTCGCCGGAGTGATCTTCCACTCGGACCGGGGCAGCGAATACTGCTCGGCTGACTTCGCCCGGGCGTGCGCCTGGTAGAAGGTACGTCAGTCGATGGGTCGGGTCGGCTCGTGCTTCGACAACGCCGTGGCCGAGGCCACCTTCTCCACCATTAAGATCGAGTACGTTCACCGCCACCAGTTCCGCACCCGCACCGAGGCCCGGCTGAAGATCGCCACCTGGATCACCGGGTGTGCTGGTTCCGGTCAGCCGCCGCACGATGTTCGCCGTCGAGGCCCACAGGGTTCGAGACACCGCCGATTCGGGTCGGCTCTCGTACTCGCGTGTGAGGCGGCGGTGCAGCATCAGGGTGCCGTTGACCTGCTCGACGATCCACCGTCTGCGGATCGGCACGAACCCGGGCCGCGTGTCGGATCGTTTGACGACCTCGACGTCGACCCCGAGGACGGCACCGTGCAGCGCGAGGTCCTGTTTGAACCCGGCGTCGACCCAGGCGCGGCTCACCACCGGAGTGTGTTCGACGACCTTGTCGAGCAGCCGGATGCCGATGGTGTTGTCGGTGACCGACGCCGCGGCGACCACGACCGCGATGACCAGCCCCAACGCGTCCACGGCCAAGCCCCGCTTACGCCCCGACACCTTCTTGGCCACGTCCTTGCCGGTCGTGGCGGCCGGGACGTGGTTCGCCGCCCGGATCGACTGGGTGTCCAACACGACCGCGCTCGGATCCTCGGCACGGCCGGCCTTCTCCCTCGCCTGGCAGCGCAGCAGATCGTGGATCACCTGGTCAGTGCCGTCGTCACGCCACAACGCGAAGTAGTAGTAGGTGGCCGACTTCGGCGGCAGGTCATGCGGCAAGTACGCCCACTGACAACCCGTCCGGTTCTGGTAGAAGATCGCGTTCACGATCTCCCGCAGGTCATAGTCACCCTCACGGCCCGACACCGACACCGCGACCCGCTTGGCCTTCCACGCCTGCAGGAACGGCCCGATCAGCTTCCACTGCTCGTCAGTGACATCACTGGGATACCGCTTTCGATCACCCATGACCGGGCTAACGCCCGTCCACCCGAGCGGTCACGACCGGAACTTACATTCAACCCATCGACCGACCGCTATCCATAACGAACCCGCCGGAAGAACACCAACCGGACGCAACGCATAGATCAGATCAAGTTACTGCGGACCGCCCTCTGACAAGTTCCGCATCCCCACCGCCTCGTCCCGACGTCGATTGGCCACCCCATGCAGGAGCAGGTAGTACTCCCCGTTGAGTACGGTCACCTCCGCCGAGACGTTCGTTGGGAAGTCCAACCCGACCACCAGTTCGTTCAGCTCATCGATGATGGCGTCGAGTTGACCACTGTCCGACTCCTCGGTGGTCTGCGAGAGGCAGAACCAACCATGGAACTCGTACACGTCACCCTCCGAGCGGTCTGATGTGAAGACGGGCTCGATGCCGTACCTGACACCGTATTCGCGTAGCTTCCTGATCACTGCACCCGTGCGTGCCTCCTCAAAGTGGAAGTTCGGCACCCGCCCGGTCTCGACGGCCTTCTCACGAACCCGCTGCGCTGCCACACATGTCAGCAGCTCACAAGTGCCGTGCGAGCCCAAGAACGTATGCCACAGCCGTGACTCACATGTGACTCACACGACGACAGGGAAGATAGCCAATCGGCTATCTCCCCTGGTCAGATAAGCACGCCCGAAAGGACTCGAACCCCTAACCTTCTGATCCGTTGCATTCGCCTTCGAAGAAGGCGCGCAACTCCGCGATTGTAACGGTCCATTCTGAGATCCTGAGCCCATCATCAGTCACTGACGCATGTGCCGGCACGGATCGACTCGGATTCGCGAGATCAAATCCATGACCGAGTTCACTCAAGAAGAACAGCCGCTCCTGAATCCGAATTTCACTATCAAAGCGATAGAGGGCATAACCTCTCAGCCAGTTAGCTGAGCGTGGATCAACCACCAGAGTCAAAAGCACAGCCCTGTCCGCACCGTCGAGGATTCGTTGCAACTCACGCCGCCAGCTCGCACGATAAGACGCCTCGCTCCAGAATTGGGTCGGCATCTCAAAGGTTTCATCAAGGTCGCCGGCGCTGATTTTACCGACGGAAACGCTGGGATCGAGCGCGCGACCACCCGGACCGGACAATTCGATGCGAAACATGACTCTACGGCTTCAGGTAGTTGAGATCAGAGTCATAGGTGCCAAGGCGATTTCCTTTTCGATCAAACATCTTCCAGCCATTCAAGGTATTATGCCCGGTGATATCAGGTGTAATATACCGCTTGCCATCAAAGAAGGCAGCCTGACCCTTGGAATCGAACGGCACCTTCTGCGCCGGGACGCGCTTCGAAAATCCAAGGGCACCAGATCGAACGGCACCTTCTGCGCCGGGACGCGCTTCGAAAATCCAAGGGCACCAGCCCGATCTTTCAGCCACTGACCTTTAGAAACCCCATCCGGAATCTGGAGCCCCCGCCCCTGCTGTCCACTGGGAACAGCGCCTCCGGCCGGCGGACAGTTGTGTACGAGTACCGGTGTTCTGCCGGCGATCACATAGTACGTGTGGATGTCGGCGACGGTGAGGTTATACACGGCCTGCGGCTGGCTCCAGGTACGCAGGCTTGCAACCTGGACTTCGGCTCCGGTAGGGGTTCTCAGCAGGTCACCCGGGCGTAGGTCACTGGCCTCGACCCACCGTCGGACCTTCTCAGCCCAGAAGGGGTGGTTGTCGGTGGCAACGATCTCGTCAGCGGGTTCGGGTTGTGTTCCGGCGTCAACAGTGATGGCGACGAGTTCCTTCGGCCCTTCGCTGTTTATGACATGCGTTACCAGTCGTTTGCCTATCTCCCCGCTTTCGGGATCCGCAGCCAGAACGAGGTCGCCTACCCTCACGTCCTCGATCGGCTTCGTGGAGCCGTCCGCCATCAGGACGTGGGTTCCGCCTACGAAGCTGCTGGAGCTTTTGCAGGCGGATAGCTTTGCCTTGTATCCAGCCCGACCGCCTGCGCCAGCCATGCCACCTCGCGCGCCGGGCATTGCTCCACTGCCGCCGTTGAACATACCCTCGGACAGCACATTGACTATTGTCTCGTCATCAGATATCGCGACCCGGACAGATGCGCCGCATTCTCCCGTGCTGCAAATGCTGTATAGAGCAATCAATACTTCTTGGTCTGCTTGGAGCTCGTCGCAGGTGATCACAGTCCCGCAGTAGAAGTTGGTCTCACACTGGGAGCCCATAGCGGCACACCAATCCCCGAGTAGACTGGCGACCTTCGTGCCACTGATGCCTGGCGGCACTGGATATTTGTTGACGTAAACCTTGCCGTCGTCTTCGACGGTCACTTTGTAGTTCGGGGTGTGGACGATGACGATGGGTGGCCGCGGTTCGGTTGAGTTTCTGGTTTTCGGGGTGTAGTCGACGATTTTGTGGACGCCGCGTTTGGGGCTCATGTCGCGGACGTGACCTTCGTTGTCGCCGGTGGCGTAGAGGCCGCTGGGGTCGCTGAAGGTGATGGGGTTGTTGTTGGCGTAGGAGTAGCCGTGCCATTGCTGTGGCTGGGCCATGTCCTGGATGGGGTCGACGGAGATGAAGCGGCCGATGGCGGGGTCGTAGTGGCGTGCGCCGAGGCGGGTGAGGCCGGTGGGTTCGGTGTCGCCGTTGACGAATCCCTTGAGGTTGGGCCAGGCAGGTTGGCTGCTGCCGCGCGGTTCGCCGTAGGGGGTTTGGCGGCGGGTGGTAGCGACCTGGGTGACGTTGTCGATGGCGATGTTCTGGGTGCCCTGGTGGTCGTCGGCGAGCCAGGTGAGTCCGTTGGCGGTGCGGGAGGCGATGGTTCTGCCGGCGTGGCTGTAGTAGCGGGTGCAGCTGTTGGCGCTGGTGGCGTTGGTGTAGCGGATTTCCTGGCCGGGGAGGTAGAGGGTGGCGCCGGTGGGGTCGCGACGGATGATCCGGTTGCCGTCGGCGTCGTAGATGTAGCGGGTCTGTCCGGTGGTGTCGGTGGCGGTCTCGAGGAGTCCTTCGGCGTCCCAGGTCAGGGTTTGGGTGCCTGATGGGCTGGGGCGGGTGAGGGTGTCGCCGGTTTCGTTGTAGGTGTAGGTGCCGGTTTTCGCGCCGCTGGTGGAGGTCAGCCCGTGGGGTCGGGCGGTCCCTGGGGTGGGGTAGTGGTAGTCGGTGGTGCTGACGCCGGTGGTGGTGTGGATGTTGTGCTTTTTCCGGTTGCCGATGGCGTCGAAGGTCCAGGAGTGCCAGTAGGGTGCTGGGCCGCCGAGGTTGGCGGCGCTGCGGGTGGCGGCACAGTCGCCTGAGGTCGGTGTCCAGGCGTGGGTGAGCCGGCGAAGGTGGTCGTAGGTGAAGCACTGGGTGTCGTCGACCGGTTCGGGTGCCACGTCGGCGATCTTGGTGATGTTGCCGGCGGGATCGTGGGTGTAGCGGGTGTCGCCGAGGGTGTGGGGGGCGACGCTGTCTCGGTCGGTGCGTATGCCGGTGAGTCGGCCGGTTTCCAGTTCGCGGGTGAAGCGCTGCCAGACGTGTCCGCCACTGCCGGTGTGCAGGTCGTATTGGTCGAGTTGGCCGAGGGCGTTGTAGATCGTTTCGTCGACGTAGCTGGTGGTGGTGCTGCCGGTCAGCGTCTCGAGTGTCGTGGGCAGCCCCAGGTCGCTGTAGCTGTACAGCAGTGTTTCGGCGCCGAGGTCGGACCGGGTCGAAGGCATGCTGAGTGAGGCGAGGGTGCCGTCGGGGTTCCAGGTGTTGGTGTAGTTGTAGGTGCCGCCGAGGCCGGTCTCGGAGGTGGGGATGATGTATTGCGTGCCTTCGGGCTGGTAGGTGTCGGTGTATCCGGTGACTTTGACCTGGTAGTTGGCGCCGCCGGGGAGGAAGCGGGTGGATTGGGTCAGGTGGCCCTTGGCGAGGGTGTCGTAGATCCACTGGGCGCGCATGGTGCCGCCGACCTGGTTGTCGTAGGCGAAGCGTTTGCGGTTGAGCCCGTCGTATACGAAGGCGATCGTCTTTTGTCGCGCGTCGGTGGTGGTCTTGACCCGGCCGGCGTTGTCGAGATAAATCGATCTCGTTACGGTGCGCCTGCGGGCACAATGATCGCCGTGCTGACCGCCACCCGTAGCCTGCTGACGTCGCTCGATCCGCTGCCGTACTCCGTGCGGATGAGCCGGCTGGTCGAGTGGGCACGCACCGCGCCTGATCGTGTTCAGGTCTGTCGGGATCTGCGCGAGCAGGGTCCCTATGAGCGGCACTTGGCCCTGGTCGCGGCGATGGCGACCCGCGATGCCGAGGGCATCGCCGCGGCGGCCCGCGACCCGCAGCCGTCGATCAGGGGTGCGGCGCTCACCGCGGCGCTGCGCGCCGACATCCCGATCGGCGATATCACCGACCGGTCCGCGATGGAGCGGCGTCGTGTCTATCGCAGCCTGCGCCGCCGGTATGCGCCGGCTGTGGCCGACGCGCTGATCAGCGAGGTCCGCGCCCAGTTCGGTGACGAGGAGGCCGCCGCGCTGCTGCCAGCCTGCGGCGACGACACGGTACGGGCGTTGCTGCCGGATCTGGAGCACGCACTGCGCCTGGAGCGGCTGGTCCGGTGGCATGAAGGTCCGCTCCTGGAGCGGGTCCGCGAGCGGCTGGCCGCCGCCCCGCCCGAACTGCGGGCAAGGATCTGGGGTGACGCCGCCGTCGCGGTGCTGCGGTGTGACCCGGCGCGGGCACTCGATCTGCTCGAACGGTACGCACCGGAGGAGTCGCTACCCGGCCCGCTCGACGCGTACGGACGACTCGCGGCACACGATCCGGGTCGCGTCGCCGGGCTGCTCACCGCACCCGGCCGCGCGGCTTGGTTGCGCCGGAACGTGCTCCCGCCGGCCCTGCTGCGCCGGTTGGCGGTCCTGCCCACCGACGAGCTGGTACCGCTGGCCAGTCGGTTCCGGGAACACAGCCGGGCGCTGGCGGCGCTGCTCGACGCCGTCGCCCCGGCCCGACGCGCGGACCTATACGACCGGGCACTGTCCGAGGTCGACACGGCGATGCTGATCCCGGCTGCCGAGATCATGGAGGTGCTACCGGCCGCGATCCGGATCCGCGAGGCGAGGCGGGTGCTGAGCCTGGCGACGATTCAGGAACGCGAGGCGGAGGTACGCCTCTGGAGCGCGTACCTGGCCTGGCCGGACGCGTCAGCGGCGCTGCACGTCACGCTGCGCTCCGGTGACGCCGACGAGCGAGCACACGGATACACGCTGCTGGTGCAGGCCGCCCGCCGCTCCCGCGACCCGCAGGCGGTGGCTGAGATAGTCGTGCGGCTCGGCCGGCTGCGCAACGAGCAGGACCCGGTACGCGCCGCCGCGCTCACCGCGCTCGCGAAGGTGGCACCGCTGCTCACCGCGGACACGGCAGCGGGGCTTACGCAGCTGAGCACCGACGCGGTCGACGCCCGCGACGCCTCCGCCGCGACCACGACAGCGCTGAGTTCGCTCGCCGCCGACGTCCTGCAGCACCACGTCGCCGTGCCGCAGCTACGCGAATGGGCGCTGCTCACGATCGACCTGGTCAGCACCGGCGCCGCCGTGCCGGTACTACGCCGCTTCGACACCGTCCTGCGCCGCGGGCAGGAGACACTGGTCTTCGAGCGGCTACGCGGCTGGGTCGAGGCGGGCATCGCCCGCGGCCGGTACGGCCCGCTCTTCGCGCTCACCCACGCGCTCGGCAAGCGGGCCTGGCGGCTGCCACAACTGCAGGACCTGCTCCGTCAGGCGATCGGCCCGCACACGCTGGCGTCGGTGGCCCGCACCGCGATCGGGTTGTGGCTCGATGACCCGCGTACCCGCTCGGACCGCGTCGCCGAGGTACTCGCCACCGATCCGACGGCGGTGACGCTCCACGAGGTGTGGGTGATCATCTGCGCCTCCCGCACCGACCTGCTCGACCAGGTACTCAAACGCCGCCCACGCGGCCGGTTCGTGGAACCGGGAATACGGTGGGTGCCCGCCTGGGTGCCGCACGCCGAGCGTTGGCTGCCCCGCCAGCAGACACGTTTCGTGGAGCAGTTGGAGCTGATCCTCGCCGACACCGAGCAGGGAGTGTGGCAGCGCGCGGCGGCGATCCGAGCCGCCGCCCACGTGCCCGGCGCAGGCCGCGAGCTGGTGCTGCGCCACCTCGACGCCCCCGAAGTGGCGATCGCCGAGGCGGCGCTGGGCGCGCTGGTCTGGACCGACCGGCCCGACGAGGCACTGCCGGTGCTGCTCCGCTACGCCCACAGCGACCGGGCACGGGTCGCGCTGTACGCGGCCGGCCGGGCCGCCCGGCACGTCGCGCCATCCCGGCTGGTCCCTGTCCTCACCGAGGTGCTGACCGGCCCGGCGAAGATCACGAGCCGGAAAGAGGCCGCCCGGCTCCTGGCACGCCACGGACCGCCGCAGGTCATGGCGACCCTGCTCGACACGTATCACCACCCGGAAGCGCACCGCGACCTACGCGCGGCGATCGTCGCCGCCGCCCGACAGCGAGCACAGGCCGAGGCGAGCTGGACCATCCTGCGGGCCGCGGTCGACGGTAGCCGGGAGGAACGGCGCGCCGTCCTGGACGCGTCCCCGGACACGATTCCGAACCGACACCGCCCGGCCTACGGAGCGCTCATCGTCGAAGCCTGCCAGGCCACCGACCGGGAAGTTCGACGCACCGCCTTCCACCAACTCGGGGACTGGTCACCGTGGCTGACCGGAATCACCGACCTGGTCACCGACCGACTCACCGACCTCGACGAAACGATGGTGCCCACCGACGTCGCACGCCTGCTCAAGGCCGGTGGCGACGACATCCTCGCAACCGCGCTGGCCCGGCTGGTGGACCACGACACCCAGGACGACCATCCGGGCGGCCCGGCCACGGATCGCCCGGCCCGACGCCGCATCGCACTCCTCGCACACGGCGCGGTCATCCGATCCGCTCACCATCCCACCAGCGCCGACCGGACCGCGCTGATCGAAGCCGCGCGGTGGCTCGCCGGCCGGCCCGCCTTCGCCAGCACAGCCACCGGCCTGCTAGTCGACCTCGGCCGACTCGACAACCTCGACGAGATCGCCCGGCTCTGCGCAAACCGGCCCGTCCTGGCCGCTCGCACCGCCGAACACGTCGGCACCCGCCTACAAAACCTCCGGGAGTCGCCCGACCCCGCGGCCCTCACCGACACCATCACACGCCTGACGGGACGCGCCGACCTCACCAACGGCCTGTTCGCGGTTGCCCTGGTCCGCCACGGAGCCGGCTTCGGGTGGAAAACCCCATGGCGGGACCTGCTGATCAGGCTGCGCCGACACCCCGACGCCGACGTACGCGAACAGGCATACGCAATCGACATGAGCGGCGCGGGCCATGTCTCAAACTAAGCCTTGATTGGTGCGGCGGACCTGGCGGCCTGCTCGATCTTCGCGCAGTAGGCCGCACGGGCTTCCTCGTCGATCTGCTGCTCGTGTTCGGCGCGCAACCCGGTCCGGCCGTCGAGGCCCTCGCGCAGGATATCGGCGTGCCCGGCATGCCGGATGGACTCGCCGAGGACATGGACCATGACGGCGAACAGGTTCGTGTTGTCATAAGGCTCCGGCCACCACGGCACGTGGCCGGGAGCGTCGAGAGGAAGCTCGTTGATCGTCGCGTCCGAGTGTTCCCACGTGCGCCGGTAGAAGCCGATGATCTGATCGCGGGTCTCGTCCTCAGCCGCCCACAGATCGCTGCCGTTGGAGTCCTGCCACCGGGGCAGCGGTTCCGGGCAAAGGCGGTCGAAAACCTCGCCGAAGTACCTGGCCTCGACGGTGGCCACGTGCTTGACCAGACCGATGAGGTTGGTCCCGGTCGCTGTCAAAGGTCGACGGACGTCGTACTCGGACAACCCGTCGAGCTTCCAGAGCAGCGCCTCGCGGTCCCGCCGCAGTCTCCCGTGCAGGTTGACTTTCGCGAACTCATCATTCATGCGGCATGAGCCTGCCATGGGCTACTCGTGGTCTCCCCACCGGCGCTATTCGGGCGGCACGACGCGGAAATCGGTGACGAAGCTGGCGATGCGCCCGTCCGCGGTGTGACCCACGTACGTTGCGTACACGCCGTCGCCCCAACCCGAGCCGACGACGTACACGTTGACTCCGGTCCGCTCCTCCACTACCGCGGAAACGACAGCGTCGACCGGGTCGTCCGGAACCTGCGCCGGAATGAAGACCTCGTCGACCCTCTCGAAATCCCACTCCCGCAATGCCTCGATGGCGACTTGGTCGGCCAGCGTTCCGGTACCCGCGTCGACCACGTATCCGAAGAAGTCCTCGTCACCGAGCGAGGCGACGTCCTGGCCCGGGAGCAGCGCCATGCTCCACGCCGCGACCGGCTCGTCCACCACCGTCAACTGCAAGGCGGTGATCCGTCGCTGCCACTC
Organism: Micromonospora sp. ATLC16; assembly: GCF_057196645.1. NCBI lineage: Bacteria > Bacillati > Actinomycetota > Actinomycetes > Micromonosporales > Micromonosporaceae > Micromonospora > Micromonospora sp. ATLC16. The sequence goes on along the minus strand of NZ_JBXUOW010000060.1, from coordinate 4,595 downwards.
GCCGCCGCCGGCATTCACCAGCGCCACCCAAGCCCCGTAGCGGACACCGGCCGGGCGCCACCGAGCCAACAAAAGGCGTGGCGTGCGCCACCAGCGGATCACACCCCACGACCCTGCCAGACGGCAACACCACCAGCCCAAGCTCGTACGGCTCGACACGGTAGATGACCCCATCGCTCTCCACGCGATACCCGGCGGTCAACACCGCACTGAGATCCGGCACGTAGGGCATGACGCGCAGTATCCAGGACACCACCTCCGACCGAGAGCCGCATCAGGCCGCCGGCCGAGTTCCACACCCACGGTGCGGCATGAGCGGGCGACATGGCAGCGGCCCCACGCGCCTTCATCTAGTTGACACTTGATAAAGCAAATGCTTGAGTATGGCCATGGATGCCACCGTCGAAGAGCAGCAGCTCGATGCTTTGTTCACGGCGCTCAGCGATCGCACCCGGCGGGACATCATCGTGCGGCTGAGCGCGGGCGATGCAACGGTCAAAGAACTCGCCGAGCGGTACACCATGAGCATGCAGGCCGTGTCGCAGCACCTCCAGGTACTCGAGCGCTCCGGCTTGATCAGTCGGGGACGTCACCGCCAGACCCGCCCGTGCCGCCTCGAACCGGGAACACTCAAGGCCGCGGCTTCGTGGATCGAGGCGAGCCGGCGCATATGGGCCGAGCGGATGGACCGCCTGGAGACGCGCCTGGCCCGCCTGCAAGAAGGTGAAAAACGGTGAGCGACGACGAGCTCGTCTACGAGCGGGTGTTCCAGGCGCCGCGCGAACTTGTGTGGCGATGTCTCACCCAGCCCACCGAGCTCGCGCACTTCTGGGGTCCCCGGGAAATGACCACACCAATCGACGGCATCGTGGTTGAGCTTCGGCCCGGCGGCCGCTTCGAGACACTGATGGTTGGCCGGCACGGCAGCTATCGGATGGTCGCCACATTCACCGAGATCGTTCCGCCCGAGCGGCTCGCCTGGATCGAGTTGTCGAGCGGGATGCACACCATCAGCACCCTCGACGATCGGGGCGGTGGCCGGACCGCGGTCGTCATCAGACAACGGCATGTGCCCGAAGCTATGCGACGGCCCGAAGCGCGAGCCGGCTTCCGTACCTCTCTGGACAAACTTGACGAATACCTCAACCTCCGCCTGCAAGGGCACCGATCATGACCGACCCAAGGACCTGGGTAGCACCGACATACGAACGTTGGGCCGATTTCCTTGCCGCTGCCCCCGAGGTGACGTGGGATGCGCCCACCCTGTGCGACAGGTGGCTGGTACGTCACGTCGTCGCGCACGTGACGATGCCGGTCCGGCTAAGCCCGGAGCAGTTCGGCGCAGAGATGGCGGCGGCCCGTGGCGACTTCGCCGTGCTCTCCCACAACGTAGCTGCAAGGGACTCTTTGCTGCCTCCCGACAAGCTTCTCAGTCAGCTCCGATCGCCGAAGCTGCACGAGTGGCTGCCGCCGCACGGCGGCGCGGCGGGTGCCCTCAACCACGCTGTCATCCACTCGCTCGATGTAACGATCGCGCTCGACCTGCCTTCTGTCGCACCACGAGAGGCTGTGATCACCGTCCTCGACCTGCTCACCGCGACCAACGGGACACTGTTCGGCGTCGACTTGAACGGCATCCGGATCGAGGCCACCGACACCGGTTGGAGCCGCGGAGAGGGCCGGTTGATCCGCGCCGACAGCGGCTCACTGGTCGCTCTCCTGAGCGGCCGCACCCTGCCCGACGGCCGTGCGCTTCTTCGGAGCTGATCGCCAGACCGACATCCGCTCATCGGTATGAGCGTGCGCGGTCAATCGCCGCTGTGAGCTGCCGGCAATGCGGACAACGTTCGCGGGTAGAGGGCTGGCCGGCTCGGTGCCGCGCCGGCTGGCCGGCCCGGGGGCGTCGGCCCCGACCGGTCCTTACGGTCGGCCGCGCCGTGTCGCGTGCCGCACGTCAGTGCATGCGGGGCCTCGATCAGCAACCGGCTCGCCGTGACGCGGGTCGGCTCCGGCTGCCCGTGCCACAGTTCAAGCATTCTCGATCGGATGCCTCGTCCTCACCACACCACCAGATCAGCCGCGCCGCAATCAGATGCGCGGACGACACGATCGTCGCCACCAGCCACCCGCCCCCAGCCGGCCGTGCCACCCCACCCACGCCACGGCACCGACCCAGCTCCGCACCGACCGCGACACCCCGCAGCAACCCCCCACCACTAAGATCCACACGACCGATCACAGTGGACACTCGTCCACGATCGGCCGACGGACACCCCAGCCATGATCCAAACGGGGCGGCACGCACACGCACCGGCCAACACCCACGCGCACGAACCGCCCCTCAGACGGCACGCAGACATCGGAGCACCAACGGAGCACCAAACTCCCACATGATGGAAGATCGCGACATATGCTGGGAAAGAGTCAAGGCCGCAACCAACGTTTTGGCTGGTCACGGCCTTGATCGTGTGGCGCGCCCGAAGGGACTCGAACCCCTAACCTTCTGATCCGTAGTCAGATGCTCTATCCGTTGAGCTACGGGCGCTGGTGCTCGGCCAGTCTACACACCCGGCCTTCGCGCGGAGACTCCGGGATTCGAACCCGGGAGGGGCTTTAAGACCCCAACCGCATTAGCAGTGCGGCGCCATAGACCAGACTAGGCGAAGTCTCCCAGGTGGCCCGCAGACCACCGCGCCCGAGGATACAGGCCGCGCCCGGCCGGGGGCAAAGCGACTACCGGAACGAGTTGCACCCAGGATCCCGGACGGCTCCCGCTGTGCGTTGGTGTGATCAGGACTACGCTCCATCGGCATGCAGGAGCAGCCGCCCAGCGAGCAGAACCGCCGTGAGCCTGCTGAGGGAGCCCGCCGACGCTCCGCGAAGGCGACCTTCACGCCGCCCCCGGCCCCCGCACCGTCGCCCCCGGAGGAGCAGGACGACTCTGCCGGGTCCCGTCCTCGACGGTCGAAGGCGGCACCGAGCGTGCTCTTCCAGCCGCCACCGACGCCAGAGCCGCCACCGCGCCAGTCCCAGCCGGCCACGTCCAGGTCTCCATCCATGCCGGTGCCGCCGTTCACCGGTGAAACCGGGGCGGCGGGCCGCAGCGAGCGTACGGCTTCATCCGGTCGGGGTGGGCGCACGGCTTCGCCCTCCACCGAGCAGGTCCGGGAAGCCACGTCGGTACCTGCGTCTCGTCGCCGTGCTGCCGCCAGCCGGCCGGCGGCAGCGGGTCCGGACTCTACTGGAACGGACGTGACTCCGACTGATGCCCGACCCACCCGCCGAAAGTCGGCCACGCGCGAGGCATCGCCGAAGCAGGTTGGATCTGCCGACCCCGACCCCGGCACCGGCATCGGAGGCCCGGCCATCGACGCCTCAGCCAGCGACACCACGATGACGGAGAGCGGAACTACCGACGGCGGGACTGCCGACGGCGAAACGATCGCCCGGAACACCGGATCCCCCTCATTCGAGGCTGGAGCCGGGCCGGCGACGCCTCGCCCGGGAGCCAAGCCGGCCGCCGGGCAGATGGGCGGGGCAGCGGCCGGCCCCGCAGCAGCCGGCACCGAAAGGGCGCCGACACGGAAGGCGGCCAGGAAGACGGCGGCGGCGCAGAAGAGGGTTCGGGCGAGCGACGAGAGGGGACCCGAGCCGACCAGCGAGGCGACCGACGTCGGAAAGGCGACGAGGAAGGCCACGCGGCGGACGGCAACCGGCGCGGCCACCGCCCCGGGCGAGGCTGCTCCGACGGCGTCGGCAACCGAGACGGCGGCCCCTACCAAGGCAGCACCGGTCAAGGCAACACCGGTCAAGGCAGCCCGGAAGGCCACTAGGAGGACTTCCCGTAAGACGGCCACCAGTGAAGCGGTCAGCGGCCACCCGGCCACCAGCGAGACGACCGCCACCAGCGAACCGATCATCGGCGAGACAACGCCCACGAGCGGCCAGGTCACCGGCGAGACAACCACCAGCACGACTGCCGACGGAGCGGTTGACGAGCCGAGGTTCGGGGTGCCGGGCAGTGCCGGCGTGGTGCCGGCAGCCGGGGCCGCACCGATCGGCGACGGCAGCGGGCGCGACATTTCGGGGCGTACCTCGGAATCGGAGTTGGGCGTGCTCGTGGCGCGGGTCGTCGATCACCCGGGCTTCGCTCCGGAGCTACTGGCCCTGACCGCGGTGGAGGTCCTCGGACCCGGCGCGGCCGAGTGGGTCCGGCGGCTGCGGGAGTTGTACCCGAGGGCGCGGCCGGACGGGCTGGCCCGGCTGGCCACCCGGCGCTTCGTCCGACAGGCCGGTGCCGGTGGGGCGACCGCCGCGCTGACCGGCGTCTTCGCGCCGGTGGTCGAACTGGCGGCGGTGCTCTGGTCGCAGGCGAACCTGGTGTTGCACCTGGCGGCGGCGTACGGCCATGATCCGGCTCACCCGGATCGGGCGGCGGAACTGCTGATGCTGACCCAGGTCCACCCGGACCTGGCGAGCGCGGGGGCGGCAGTGGCGGCGGCGCGGGCGGCGCAGGGGCCGGAGGAGGAGCCCGGAATCCGTGCGGTCGAGGCGGCCTGGCGGCTGGCGGCCCCGCTGGCCGGGCAGGCGGGTGG
>NZ_JBXUOW010000059.1:0-31704 GCF_057196645.1 Micromonospora sp. ATLC16 | reverse complement strand
ACCGCCAACCGGGTCGCACGCTCACGCAGCTCATCGTTGTACTTCTTCGGTGCCGGCATCGCTGGTGTTCCTCCCAGGTTTCGATGTCTCCATCAAACCCGGTGCGGGACACACGGAGGCTTCCCGGGTTCCGCGACGAGCCGGACTGCTTCCTCATCGACTCCTACCCCCTCGACGAAGACAGGTAGACCGTGGGCTTCGTCACGGTGCCGCAATACGAGTAACCGGTCGCGCGCTGGCCGGCAGACACGCGGTCAGCGGCAGATGAGTACGTTCGCAGCGGGATCGCGCCCGGAGCGAGCGGCCGTTAGAGTCGCACGATGGTGACCTTCCGGGTCGATCAGGTGACGCCTGCAGCCGAGGGTCTGCCCACCCGGCCGCTTGGCGAGCTGTTCGGGGACGCGCTGGTGTTCGGCGGCGATCCCGTGCTGCCGGTGGTCGTGCCGGACGGGGTGCATCCGCTGCTCGACGCCGTCGGGCGCGCGTTCGCCGACCATCGCCCGCTGGTGTTGTCGCCCGACGCGGTGTGGTTGACCATCGCGCAGGGTGTCGCCCAACACATCCGGCTCCACAGTGAGGAGCTGCGCCCCCGGTTGGTGGGCCATGCTGGCCGTAAGCGGCTCACCGTCGCCGTTGACGGGCCGATGCCGCAGGATGCGGTTTCCTGGCAGGACGTGGTGGAGTCATTCCACAAGCTGTTGGCCGCCGAGATCAGCGACGCGGACGTGTTCGAGTGCGATTTTTCCACCAGTACCGACGTCGACCGGCTCGCGGGACGGGTCGTTTTGCTCGACGCGTACTCGGCGTACTTCTCGCTGTGGCTGGTGTGCGTGTGCGGTATCCCGTCGATCACGTTGACCGGCACGGTGGCGGACTGGCAGAAGATCCGCGCACGGGTGGATGCGATCGCCGGGTTCGGTCTGGAGGCGTGGTGCCGGTCGCTCGCCCTGATCGCCGACCAGTTCGTTCGAGCCGCGTCCGGTGAGGTCGATCTGGCGTTCTGGCGGCGGATCTACAACCCGGTCGACGCGTACGGCGGTGAGGTGGTCACCGGCTGGGCGGCGCGCCTGTACCCGTACCTTCGCGGTGAGGGGGTGGTGGACCAGCCGAATCCGCTGCTGGAGTTGCCCATCGATGAGCCGCGCGACATGACCGGCGACGGCCGCGGCTTCTACAGTGGTCCCGGCATCCGCACCGATCAGGTGCCCGCGATGTTGTCGCGGGCGATCGTCAACGTCAACGATCGGGTGGCGGGCGACAACCGGGCGGTGGCCCTGCACGCCGGCCTGGTCGGCTTGGCTCAGGACGAGAACGGCGGACTGCGGCCGGTGGCCGGCTGGTACCTCGCGTCGGCGGCGGTGGAGATCGACGACGTGATCGACCGAATCGTGCGCGACCACGAGACCAGCCCGCCGCAGCCTACGCTCCTGTTCGACGTTCCCGCCGAGGTCGTGGCGCTCTACCGGCGCATCGGCTCCGCCACGCTGTTCGACACGTGGCGGCTGCTTCCGATGGCCGAGCACCGCCGGGTCTACCGCGGCTACGAGACCTGCTCGCTCCTGACGATCATCGATCTTACCGACGGCCGTAGCGTGTGCGCGGCCCTCGAGGACGAGAGGCAGTTGACCCACTGGGTGCTCTGCCGCGTCGAGGAGGTGACGGCCGCACGCTCGGACGAGTTCGATCGCCTCTTCCGCCTGGTCGACGAGCCCGCCGACGTCCCGGTGTACGGCACCTCGCTCGCGCTGCTCCTCGAGGCCGCTCTCGACTCCGGCGGCGACATCGCCCACCTGGAAACCGGTCGGCTGGATCAGCTGGACCGACCCACCGGTTGATCCATGACACGCCATGCCCTCACATCGGCTACCGCAAGCGCTAGCAGATGGCCGACCGGTCACTGTCTGTGACGCGCGGTCGGCAGCAGGAGCGGATAGCCTGGCCGCTACAACCGGAGTCCATGACGCGCGACGAATTCCAGGACGTCGGCCGCCTCAAGCTCCGGGTCGCCGCCATCGTGGAAGTGGAACCAGACCTCGTCGCGGCAGTGACCATCATCGACCGGGAACCCCCAGTGATCGCCGGTGCCCACCGGCCCTATCGCGATGAATGTCCGGTCAGGGAACTCCCGGTCGTTGGCCGACTTCACGTCGTCGTCGCCGGAGGCGGCGCCGACGATCGGGAACAGTTCGACGGAGCCGACCATGCCACCGCCGTAGCGCATCATGAAGGCCTTGTACTTCTCCGGCAACGTCACGCCGAGATGCTTCTCCAGGTCGGCAACCTCGGCGGCGGTGGCGGTGCGTCCCTCGATGAGCGCGAAGCCGTGCGCGGCTACCGAGGCCACCGACTTCTGACGCAGCGGCTCAACCAACGCGTCGAACTCCACGAGGTTCATGCTGCTCAGTCTGCCCTCCCACCGGTGGCCCTCGTATGCGCGGGTCGTGAAAGGTCCGGACACCTGAGCGTCATCGTGATCCCGCAAAAATCGATAGCGCGATGGCGTCGGATCCCAGCTATGGTGCGCGGACGTGCGGTTGGAACCGACAGAGGTACGGATGACGCTGGCTATCAAGGGTTCACGACGGATCACCGTAGATGGCGTCACCTTCCGCTGGGCGGTTCGCCGCAGACCGACCTACTGCCAAGCCAACGGCTGGTCGCCGCTGACCTTCGTCGCCGAGCAGGTGGAACAGCCAGGCGCTTTGTTGGTGGCATCGCTGCCCTGCGCCCATCCCGGCAACTGGCTCGGATTGCCGAGCCAGCCCGTGTTGCCCAGGACGGTGGCTCTTGGTGTCCGTCAGGCACTGGCCACCGGTTGGCGGTCCTCCCGGCCAGGCCCCGCTTTCCAGATGCTCCTGCGCGACTCACCGCACACGCAGTGACTGCGCGTCGTCAGAGGAGGCACATTGTCGGCGGCATGTGCGGACGACTCGCCGACCATGAGGGAGGCCCATTTCGTCGGCATGGTCGACACACGCTGATCGTCGACTGACACTGGGCGGATGGAAGCAGATGCCGCCAAGCGCCGTGAGTCGCAACCTGCGGGTTCGGCAGTGCCGGGCTGGACATATGGGCGAGGTGGGCGCCTCATCTTCACTGGGGAGTCAGGTATCCCTGATCCGCCGCTTCCCGGGGTGCTGCGTGGCACCGTGTGCAACTCGCTGGTGGGCACCACCGTCGGCCTGGTGATCTGCCTGACGGCTGTCGGCGTCGGCTGGGCGGAGCATGCGGGCGTAGCCGCCCTGGCCGCTACTGGGATACCTCAAGTCCGCCGGGGATACCGGCTACGAGTGGCGCTTCTGTTTCTGGTCACGACTGCGGCCTGCCTGGTAGTTGGCGTCGTTGTCGGAGGCGGACTGCGGGCGCCGTGGGACTTGTTCTTCCCGCTGGCCTTCGCCCTGTCCGTCGGCAGTCTCGCGGGGACGACTGCCGCCTACTTGCCGTGGCGGACTCGTTAACACTGAGAATTAGGAGCAGCAGCCTCGAACCCGGAGCCCGGACATCCGCTGTCGCCACGGCCGCGCTCGGTCCGCGGCAGAAGAGCGTGTGATCTTGCCTGCTTGGTGTGCTGTTCCACGGCTGGGTGGTGGTGTGGCAGGGTGACCGGATGATCGACAGCCATGGGGCGTTGGAGGCTGTGGTCCGGCATGCCGTGGAGCTTGAGGACGATTACGACGCTATCGCGCCGACCGTCGCGGCCCTGGCGGCGTGTGGGGACACCGCCCTGGTACCCCGGCTGCGGGAGGCACTGGACCGGTTCCTCGACGAGGGGAACTTCTACGGTCGGGACCTGATTGCCGGTGTCCTGGCTGGCATCGAGGGTGTCGCGGCGCTGCCGGTGCTGCTGCGCGCCGCGGCGCGTGATCTCGGCGATGACCAGGACAGTTTGCAGGCCGAAATCATCGAGCTCCTGGAGGCGGATCGTTCGGCCGGCCGGCGTGTGGCGCGTGACTTCGCCACGAGTGATCGGCCGGAGCTGCGCCGTGTAGGGCTGTGGGCACTTGGGTTCGTGGTCGAGGTGCAGGATGTCGAGCTGCTGGCTGCGGCCGTGGCCGACGGCGACCCGGAGATCAGGTCCATGGTGGTCGGCGCTATGCCCGATCCCGTCGGCGACGACCGGGTATTCGAGGCGCTCGTTCTGGCGTTGCGTGACCTGGACGTGCAGGTACGGGTATCGGCGGTGAGCAGGCTTGGCTACACCGGCCGGGTCGACGCGGTCGCACCGCTCGTTGCTCTCGCCGCCGATCCGACACCACGGGTACGGTCCATGGTCGCGTACGCACTGGGGCGCCTCGGCAGGCACGAAGCGACCCCGGTCCTGCGACGGCTCCTCCACGACCCCGACCGTCACGTCCGTGCCAACGCCGTGGAAGCCCTGGGCTCGGTCGGAGGGACGGCGGCGGTCGACGCGCTGCTGGCGCTGGCTGCCGACCAGGATCCGCAGGTTCGAGCCCAAGCCGCCAAAGCGCTCGCGAAAACGGCGGACTCGGATCCCCGCGTGGTGCCGCAACTCGCGATGCTGACGCGAGACGGCGAGGCAACGATACGGGCGGCCACCCTCAGCGGGCTCACCAGCGCCGGCGACAGGCGTCCGCACCGGGAACACCTCCCGGTCGAATTGGTGGACGATCCGGACCCGATGGTCCGTCAGCGGGTCGCGGTCGTGGCTCGGCATCTCGCGCCTGACGCCGCCCCAGCCATCCTGCGCCGGTATGCCAACGACCCCGATCAGACGCTGCGCCGACTCGCCGCCACCGAACTGGCCCGACTGACCACCCCCACCGCTCACTGATACGGCAGCCCAGAGTCGACGATCCTGGATGAAGCGCCACGCCCGAAAGCCCAGCAAAGGACATCCGCACATCGGCAGATCCGGATGCGTGTTGACCAACATGACTGGCTGTAGTGGATCGTTTGTAGAGCAAGCTCGGCCGCGAGCCGCAGCCGCACTCGCAGACGTCGATAGCTGCCGGGATCTCGGTGGCGTACCCGGCTCTGCACTCGAAGCCGTGCACCGACAACGAGGCACCTCGACCACCCCGATGATCCCGACCGAGCGCGGCGTCGCCCTGCTCGATGCGCTCCGCCAGTCCCGCGTCCGAGCCCTCGTCGACGCCAACGGACAGCCACCCGGGGGCGGCAACGCCGACACGTTCAGTGGCGTGCGCGTCTGACCCCGCATGTCCGAACCGACCGCAGCGCCAGCCAGACGGCTACAGACCGAAGCCGGCACCTCGAACCATGTCGACGAGGCTCCACAGCACAGCGCCGAGGCCGCCCGCGACCACCGCGGAGCCCAGGTAGGTCCACCACGAACCGCGCGTCGCGCGGCACACCAGCAGCACGACGGTGACAACCAGTGACAGCACCACGGTCACCGCGTTGGACGCGACGATCACTCGGACAAAGTCATCCGAGATCGGCCAGTAGTAGTCGCGGCTGAGCTGGTACAGCCCTTCCGCGGCAAGCATGCCGAAGGCGAGACCCGAAGCCGCCGAGGATCGGTGACGCGTTCCACTCCTGACGAAGTAGCCGAGGCTGCCGAGCACCAGTCCAGCGCCGACCGAGAGCAGCAACCAGAACCCCGCTGCCCGGGCCACCGAAAGCAGCCCGTGAGCGTCCGCCGACGAGCCATCTTCCAAGGTCCCGCCGCTCCATCGCCGCGAAACGACCAGGATGAGCCCGTAGTACACCGTTGTGGCGACGAGCAACAGCGCGGTCGCCGCCATCGGCGCGCGGCGCGCGCGGCGAACCAGGTATCCCGCCACCAGCGCGGCTGCACCCCAGGCGAATCCATTACTGGTCAGCGTCAACACGATCTGGCCCGCCGCGTTGGGCAACTCGTCGCCGAGGAAGGCGAGCATGCCCAACGGCACCCCGGCCGCCGACAGCAGCAGCGTCCTGTCGCGCGGCCCGTCCCCGGTGACCGTCGTTGAATACGCGAGGCTGCCAGTCAACCGCGGATCTCATCCCCTGCCCGAACAGGCCCGCGGGTGTCCCGTCCGGCGGGGTGCCGCGGCCGGTCGGTTTACTCGCTGGAGCTCTGCTCGATGTTGCCACCGTTGAGCAGATCCGTCATCTGATCCACCGTCCACCCTCACGCCAGCATCGGCGCCAAGCGTGGGCATTCGGCAGCTTGGGCTTCGCGAGCTTGCCGTCGACATCCGCTACCCGCGCTGCAGCCTCGACCGCGCACCATGTTTGATTCCCCTGGCTCCTGAGCGGCATGTCGACGCGCGGCAGCCGGATCGCCGAGCACGCGGACGGCATCGGATCCCTGACGGTGGATATGCGCGGCACCGGGCTGAACGGACGCGCGGGCACATCCCCGGCGGCGGCCTGGCCGTCAGGCTGCAGGGTCTGAAGGCGGCCCGGCCGGGCACGAGAGTCCACCTGGCCGGGTCTCACCGTTCGAGTGTTCCGGGAGCGCGTCAGGAGGACTGTGCCGACGCGAGCCCGCCGAGGTGGAAGCGGCGTACCAGGGCGGCCCGGTTGGTGACGCCCATCTTGGCGTACACGTGGGACAGGTGCATCTCCACGGTCTTCTGGGTGACGAACAAGCGGGCCGCCACCTGCCGGTTGGTCAGCCCTTCGCTGACCAGGGCCGCCACCTGGGTCTCCCGCCGAGTCAGGGTCGGCGAGCCGCCTTGGCGGCGGGCCCGCCGGGCGCCGCCCGAGCGGCCCGTCAGCAGCCGCCGTCGCTCAGTGTTCACCTGGCGGGTGAAGAGACCGGCGCCGCAGCGGTCGGAGATCTCCTCGGCCAGCCGCAACGTCGCGACGCCCCGATCCGGGTCGCCAGCGGCAACCAGCGCTCTCGCGGCCACGATGTGGGCCTGCGCGGCGTCCAGCGGCATTCGGACCCGCGTGAGGGTCTCTGCGGCGGCTGCCGCCGCCTCGGCGGCGGCTGCGGGGTCCCGCAGCGCCAGCACCCGGGCCCTCGCGGACGCGGCCAGCGCACTGCGGCCCGGCCGACCGAGTCGCTCGGCTATCTGGTACGCGCGCTGCGCCCACTCCGCCGCTGCGCCCGGATCGCCCTCGGCCAGGGTGGCCCGGGTCAGCAGTTCGTACCAGCCGACCTGCGCCCAGGGTTCGAGTTCGGGCAGTCCGGCGGTCGCGGCCACGGCCAGGCACCCGGCGGTATCCCCCAGCGCGAGCAGCGTCTCGGCGTTCGCGCACAGCGCCAGCCTGCCCGGCCAGCCGGAGGCGGGCAGGTCCAGGGTGTACGGAACCACGGCTGGTTCGACCTCTTCGGTTCCGCTCCAGACGGTCAGCAGTCGACCCATCGCCTCGGCCGCGACGTGCAGTTCCCGGAACTGTGTGCCGGACGCCAGTCTTAGCACCTCGGCGCAGTCGGCGGACGCCTCCGCCAGCCGCCCGGCGCACCGATGGGCCAGGCTCCGGGTACACAACAGGTGCAGCAGGGAAAAGTAGCTCCGGGCTCCGGGCGAGACATCGATGGCCCGGCTGAGGTGGTGCACCGCGGCGTCGGAGCGGTCCAGCAGGATCTCGCTCCAGCCGACCCACAGGGCGCTCTCCGGCTCGTCACCGAGTTCGGCGTCCAGCGTGTTGTTGAGCTGCATCGCGGCCTGGTTGGTCTCGCCGCCGGCGGCGCGGTTGCCCCGCAGATGGCTTGCCGCCGCGAGCAGACCCAACGCGTTCGCCCGTACCGCCCCCGGGATGGTCGTGGCACGGCGGGCGGCGCCCAACGCGGCTGCCGCCCACCGGCGTGCCTGCCCGGCCCGGCCGCTCGTCAGTTCCACCGCACCGAGCGCGAGTGCCAGCGCCGCCCAGTCCGCCGGCTGGGCCTCGTCGGGTCGCGTCAGACCACTGCGTAGCAACGCCGCCGCTGCCCCGTGCCGGCCGAGCTGGCGTTCGACCTGGGCGCAGAGCAGGGTCGCCGTGGTGCGGTACGCGGACGGGCGCGTGTCGAACAGCCGCAGGGCGTCGTGCAGTACCGCTCGGGCGGCTCTCGGGTGGCCGGCTGCGGCCAGCGCCTGGCCGAGCCGCACCGTGAGCATCACGCGGGACTCGCTAGGGTCCGCGCTGCTCGGCGAGAGCCGGACCGCGGCACCCAGCCACCGGACCGCGGTGTGCGGGGCCCGGTCGAGCACGGCGATGGCCGCCTCGCGGAGTACCTCGACGGCGACCATGTCGCCCGGCACCGCCAACCGCAGCAGGTGCGGTGCCTGGGCGGCGGCGCTGCTCCGGCGGCGACGCAGCTCCGTCAGCGCGCGGGCGTGCGCGGTCAGGCGCCAGCCGGCGTCGGTGGTGAGGTACGCCGCGTGTTGGACCACGGGATGTCGGAAGGCGAAGCACCCACTGCCGGTCACTGGGCGCAGCAGGTCGGCGGCGACGAGTTCGTCGATGGCGGCCGGCACCTGTTCGGTGGCGATCCCGGCCACCTCGGCCAGCAGGCCGGTGTCGACCGGTTCGGGCCCGAGCACCGCTGCGGCCGAGGCCACCAGGTGGGCCGCGCGGGACAGCAGTTCGAGTTCGGCGGCCAACGCGGCCTCCACCTGAGCTGGGAGCGCTCCCAGCTCCACATGTTCACTCACCGGGCCATGGGGCAGCGCGCCGGCCAGCAACGCCGCCAGGTACTGCGGGTTGCCCTCCGACAGCTCGTGCAACACGGCACGCTGCCCAGCCGACAGCGGTAAGTCGGTCAACTCGTCGAGGTGCGCCCGCTTCAGCGGCGTCACCTCGATGCGGGTTACCTCTCCGGCGGTGTCCAACGCGAGCCGCAGCCTGGCCGGCGACTGGCGGCGGCGATGCGCGATGACCAGCAGCAACGGCGTACGCAGGGGCGCGTCGAGCAGGTGGCAGACCAGATCGATGGTGGCCCGGTCGCCGTTGTGCAGGTCGTCGATCGTGATCAGCAGCGGCCGTTCGGCGGCCAGCGTCCCCAGCAACAGCCGTACGGCGCGCATCTGCCGGGCACCCGCCGGCACCCCGGCCGGCGCCAGTGAACGGGCGCCCGGCAGGCGCAGCGACGGAAAGGTGCCGTTGAGCAGTTGCGCGTGATCGGAGCGGAGTTCGGCCAACCGGGCCTGGGAGACCTGGGGCAGGTACGGGTCCAGCGCGTCGACGATCGCCGCCATCGGCACGTCCGAACCGGGTGCCGGTGCCCGGCCGGCGAGCACCTGCGCTCCGTGTTCTCGCGCCACTGCGGCCACCTGGTCCAACAGCCGGCTCTTGCCGATCCCCGGCTCCCCCGTCACCTCGACGATTCGTCCCGTGCCGTCGAGTAGGGCGGCTACGGCCGCGGCCAGCGCCGAACTCTCCCGCTCCCGGCCCACCAACGGCCGGCGGTGCTCGTCGGCCACCGCCGGCAAACCGGGCGGCAGGGATGCCAACGTCCAGCCTGCCGGTCGGGACAGCTCCGATCTACGCTGGTGCCGATGGCCGGAACGAATCGGGGACCGGGTCAATGTGTGCTCCTCAAAGACGGTACGGCGGGGTTCCGGTGCTGGTCGCCGAACGGGCGTCACCATCCGGCGGCGACCACGGCGACCAGGTTCCGCTTGTGGGTGACGGAGACGGTCACGTGGGTGATCGAGGCCGACCGCGCTGCCTGAGCGGCACTGCCCCGCAACGTGACGCTGGGCGACCCGCCGGGCTGACGCGGCAACGCGATGTCCCGGGGGGCGACCCCCTCGAACAGGCCCGTGCCCAGAACCTTGAGCACGGCTTCCTTCGCGGCGAACCGCCCCACCAGGTACTCCCGACGTCGGCTGTCGCCCAGCGCCTCAGCCTGGACCAGTTCCTCGGCCGCGAAGAAGTACCGCAGGAACCAGCCCCGGCGCAGGAGACGATCCAGTTCGTCCAGGGCGACGAGATCAATTCCGAGCCGCACTGTCGACCGCCCGCTCCGTCACCGGCTGCGGAGCGGTCCGGTCCCGCAGCAGTCGTTGGAAGACCGACATGGCGTGCAGGTTCGTCGTTCCCTCCATCAGTTCGAACGCCCGCACGTCGCGGTAGGTCTTCTCGACCCAGGGATGCTCGATCAGGCAGGCCGGACCCAGCAGCTCGGCCACGAGCCGGGTAGCGTCCTCGGCGACCCGCGCGGCCCGCGCCTTGACCGCACCGATGCCGGCCACGTCGACGACACCGGCGTCGATGTCGCTGGCCACCGCGTACGTCCGGTGCCGGACCGCGGCGATGCGGTCCAGGATGCTGTCGAGCCGGTGCCGGTCGCGCCGGGGCAGCGTCGGGCGGTGGATGACCAGGTAGTCGCAGACGGCCTGCGCGCAGCCGATCGCCATCGCCGCGATGCCCGGGCGGAACCGGTAGAGGATGTAGGTGGCACCGTAGAGCCCTCGGCGGCTGGGTGACCGTTGCGCCCCGAGCACGTCCTCGTCGGCCACCGTGACGTCCTGGAAGCGCAGCCGGCTGATCCGCGCGCCGCGCAGGCCGACGGTGGGCAGCAGTTCGCCGCTGAACCCCGGCGCGCTGGTGTCCAGCAGCACTGCCTCGATGCCCCACGGCCCGGGTGCTCGCCGGCAGAACACCACACCGAGTTGAGCGCGTGCACCGTTGCCGATGTAGCACTTCACCCCGTTGAGCAGCCACCCGCCGCCCGACGCCGGGGTCAGCGTCGTCTCCAGTTCCGTCGCGGCCGAGCCCTTGCCCGGCTCGGTCAGGGCGAAGAACGTGTGGGTGGGGCTGGCCGTCAGCCGACCGAAGTACCGCTTCCGCTGTTGCTCGTCGGCCAGCGCCTGCACGGCCCCGCCGGACAGCGACGGCCCGGGGCTGGCCAGGAGCACGTTGGGATCGCCGTAGGACACCTGCTCGGTGGCGACCACCTGACCGAGGACGGTGCTGCTCACCTCCACCAGCCGCGCCGGGAACTCTCCCACCGCCCGGTACTCCGGCGGCAGCATCCCCTGGACGGGAAAACGCACCTCCGGCTCGTGCAGGTACTCGGTGATGACGTCCGGATCCTGGTCCAGCCGCAGTCCGATCGCGCGTATCCGGCCGGCCAGCGCCGCGCAGTAGTCGGCCAGCTCCCGAGTGCATTCGTCGAGCAGGTCCGTCCCGGCGGGCGCGGCGGCCTCGCGAAGCTCATTCATCGACGTCCTCCGTGTCGGCGTGCAGGTAGACGTTGCCGACCACCTCGGCGAGGTGCAGGTCGCCGGCGGGTCCGTCGGCGAGGAAACCGCTGGCGCCAAGCAACCGCAGCAGGTCCCGGCCGATGTCGACCAGCCGCAGGTGACAGCGCCAACGGGCGTCCCGGTCGGCGTGCCGACGCGCCTCGGGAACGGCCGTGTCCTCGGCCAGCCGCAGCGCGATGTCGGCCAGTTGTCCGGCCACGAGTTGCTTGGCCAGCAGCGTGGTGTTCCCTGAGGTGCGTCCTTCGAGGTGACGCAACGCGTGGGTGAGGGTGGCGTCGAGCAGTTCGCGGTGCGCCGCCAGCAGGGCCACCGCGAAGCGGTCGGCGGCCGGCCCTTCGCCGAAGGCGGACTCGGGGGTGGCCTCGGCGACGGCGAGACCGAAGCGGGTCAGCGGCCCGGCCGGCGCGTCGGGCAGCGCTACCGTGGAGGCGAGAACATGGCCGGTGGGAGACGCGACCAGCCGGCCGGGTGCCACCCGGCCGTGCAGCGCGTCCACGACGAGGGGGTAGGGCGTCCCCGCCGCCTGCGGCGGCGCGGGGGGTGCGGGTTTCATAGTCGAGCCTCCCTGCGCTCGGGCGCTCCGGCGTTGGACAGTACGGCGAGTTGGCTGCGTCCGGTCCGCGGATCGGTGTCACAGAGGACGAGGTTGGCGTAGCGGGTGGCCCATTCCTCGTGGTGACGGGCCAGGTCCAGCCAGACGCTGGTGCAGTAGCCGCCGGGCGGGCAGCGGTGCACCGGCAGATCGACGCCGCTGAGCTGACCGTCCGCTGGCCACGGGCCGGCGACCAGCAGCGTCGGCCCCGGCGGCAGCGCCGTGCGGTGGCCGGCCAGCAGGTCACCCAGCGGTACGTCCGCACCGGCCGCCCGGCTTGCGGTGAAGCGAAAACCGGATCGGGAGTCGGTGTCGAAGTAGAGCAGGGCGCCGCTGTCCAACAGGGGGGTGTCGTGCACCAGCGGATCCCGGTACGGCAGCGTGGTCTGTTCGCAGACGAACAGGGCCAGGCTCGCCTTCCTGCCGGAACGGGTGTACGCGTCGGCGATGCGCAACGCGGTGAACGGCGCCTTCAGGCCCTGCTCGGAGACGGCGAAGCTGCGGCTGCGCCCGCCGAAGAGGGCGTTGAGCCGGGTGGTGACGGTCTTGAGGGGATATCGGTCGGGCAGGCCGTAGGCCAGGATCAACAGGTCCGGCGGCCCGAACGGACTCGGGCGCCGGTCCATCAGTTCCTCGGCCAGTTCGCGGAACCCGATGTTCCGGGACTGCTTCATCAGGTCCTCGTCGACCTCGATGCCGTACGGCGCGAGCAGATCCCGGTGGTAGGCCAGCAGAGCCTCGTCGGGTTCGTAGGGGAGGCCGTCGGGGCGTACGAGCGCTGCCGCGCCGCGCAGGGTCAGGGACATGACCACGTCCTCGGTGATGGGGCGGTGGGCGGCGGTCAGGAACTCACCTTGCGCGCACGCTCCAAAAAGTCCGTCAGGGTGCCCACCGTGCGGAAGTCGTCCATGTCCAGGTTCTCGGGATCCACCTCGATGCCGATGTTGTCCTCCAGCGCCATGAGCAGTTCGAGAATGGCGGTGGAGTCCAGGTGCATGTCCTCGAAGAGCCGGGTTCCCTCGGCGAGCGGACCGAAGTCGCGCATCAGCACCTCGGTCAGCGCGGCCCGGATGTTCTCGACGATCTCGTGGCGTTCCATGTTTCTTCCTCTCGGGATATCCGGTCCGCGGACCGGGTGACGCGGGACTGCTGGGGTCGGCGGTGGTCACCCCGACGGCGGTGGGACAGGCTCAGGTCGCTGCCCGTCCGGCGGGCACCGGTGCGGACGACGGCTCCGGTGGGGCAGCGGCTGACGGTGGGCCCGGCGGCGACGCGCAAGCGGCCGGTGCGGCCGGCACGACGAGGTGCTGCGGCCGGAGCAGGTCCTCGACGGTGTCCGCGCGGCGGACCAGGTGCGCCACGCCGTCGAGGACGAGCACCTCCGACGGGTGACCGTGGCTGAGAAAGAGCACCGGAGACGCGCTCGGCCCGTAGGCGCCGGAGCGCTCGACACCGATCAGGTCGCCCGGGCGGACCTCGGGCAGCGGCACCTTCTTGCCGATGACGTCGTTGGGGGTGCAGAGCGGACCGGTGACGGTGTAGTCGCGCGCCGGCGGGTCGGCGGGACGGCTCAGCGACCGGATGGGGAAGTTCCGCTTGACGAAGCTGCCGATGCCGACCGCCGCCATGTGGTGATTGGTGCCGCCGTCGGCGACGACGAACCACTCGCCGCGCGACGCCTTGACGTAGCGTGCCCGGACCACGTAGGTCCCCGCCCAGCCGACCAGATAGCGGCCCAGTTCGGTGATGACCCGGGTGTCGGGGTGTTCGTCGCGGAATCGTGCCACGGCGCAGTTGACGCCCTCGGCCACCGCCTCGATGTCGAGGGGGGACTCGTTGTCGAAGTAGGGGACGCCGAAACCGCCGCCGACGTCGACGACGTCCAGCGGCAGGTCCAGCGCGGTGGCAAGCTCCGCCGCCGCGGTGAGCACGCTGCGGGTGTTGTGCGCGAGGTCAGCGGCGTCGAGGATGCGGGTACCCATGTAGGCGTGCAGACCGATCACCCGTACGTGGCGCAGCGCGCGCAGGGTCGAGCCGGCCTCGGCGACACGTTCCTGGTCAATGCCGAACTGCCGCGGCTTGCCGCCCATGGCAAGCCGGGAGCCCTTGGTGGCGAACGACGGATTGACCCGCAACATGACCCGTACCGGCTCGCCGGGGGCGTCGGGCAGCGCCGCCGCCATCGCGTCGACGGTGCTGACCTCCTCGAGCGACTCGCACACGACCGCGCCGATGCGCTGCTCGACACAGGCGGCCAACTCCGCCGCCGACTTGCCGGGGCCGAGGAAGATGATGTCCCGCGCCGGCACCCCGGCCCGGCGGGCGGTCACCAGTTCAGCCAGGGACGACACCTCGGCGCCGGCGCCCAGGGAGTGCAGCAACGCGCAAACGCTGATGTTGGGGTTGGCCTTCAGCGAGTAGTAGATCTCGACCGACGAGTCGAGCAGATCCCGTAGCTGTCGGTACGTCCCGCGGATGACCTCACCGTCGTAGAGGTACAGCGGCGTGCCGTACCGCTCGGCGAGTTCGGCGACGGGCAGGCCCTGGACGGTGTGGCCTTCGACGGCCGCTTCAGGCATGGCTCTCCTCCGCAACGGACAGGGTGGTGACGGCGGCCTGGACCGTGCGGTCGAGGTCATCGAGCCGGTCACGGCCAGCGGCGACCAGCAGGGCGTACAGCCGGCCGTCGAACGGCTCCGGTGGGCCACCGGCGCCGACGGGCAGCAGCGCGTTGGCGGTGACGGTGGCGAAGCAGGTGACCAGCACCCGCTCGGTGTCCCGCGCGGTGGCCACCGTGGCCAGCGCCCGACGTACGGCGTCGAACTCCACGGACGCGGCGAGCCGCACGGGGTAGTGCCGGGCCAGCGCGACGGTCCCGGGCGGCTGGCATAGCTCGGTGACCCCGCCCTGGTACGTCGACATGTTCAGCCGGGCGTTGATCTCCAGCACCGGGTAGACCGTCTCGTCGGCGCCGACGATGGCGTCGACACCCACCACGCCGTGGTAGCCGTCGGCGTACAGCCGGTCCGCGACCGCACCGGCGGCGTACTCGATCTGCCGGTGCTGCCCGTCGCTCAGCTCCGCCGGCATGAGATGGCCCTGGTGCACACCCTGCGCGGTCAGCGCCTGCTTGACGAAGTCGAGTTCGGCCCGCCCGTCCCGCGCGATGGTGATCTGGTAGTTGAGGTCACACCGCTTGGGCAGCCACTCCTCGACCACCACGTGTATCCGGTCGTCTCCGGTGCGCGCGGCCCGACGGTCCACCATGCGCAGCAACTGCGCCGCCCGCCCGGGGTTCTCCAGCACCAGCAGTCCCTTGCCGGAGACGCCGTAGGCGTCCTTGACGACGAGGGGTTCGCCCGACTCCAGCCGGAGCCGGTGGTTGGTCAACACCTCGGCCAGTTCCTGCCGGGTCTCGCAGCAGACTCCGGGTACCGGCCGGAGGCCGGCCGCCTCGGCCAGCCTCCGACCGTAGATCTTGCTGTTGACCTGCTCGACCACCGCAGCGGCCGGGGTGGCCAGCGTGAGGCCGCTGCGCCGGGCCAACTCCTCCTCGTCGGCGGTGGTACCCATCGGCAGGAGGTGGGCGCCGGCCGCACCGAGCTGGCGCAGCCGATCGAGCAGGACCGGTGAGTCCAGCGCGTTCGCGGTGGTGGATCGCTCGGGCCGGCAGTTCTCGGGCACCAGTATGGTGGGCAACGCCAGGCCCTGCCGCGTCAGGTAGTCCCGGTACTCCGGGTCGAGTGGGCGGCTGAGCAGAATCGCGTCGCCCGCGCCGGCGAGCAGCACGCCCAGCTCCTCCAACGCGGCGACCACCGGGCGGGGAGCACCCGATGGTACGGGCAGTCCCACGTGGTTGCGGGCCCATTGGGCCTCGGCCTCGAAGTTGCACAGCAGCACCAGCGGTGTATCGGCCGAACCCGTCAGGGCGCGCTTCAGCTTACGTAGGTATCCGGTGGACATGCTCGGCTCCCTCAGCACTCGACGACCATGGCGGAATAGGTGGCGCCCAGGCCGACGGCGGTGACCAGGTAACGGCCTCCCGCGACCAGCGCGCCACGGCCGGCGAGCGTCGCGAGGTTGAGGAACGGGTCCGCGCAGGAGCAGTGCGAGTACTCGCCGACGTTGCCCAGGAAGACCCGGTCACGGTCCAGCCCCAGGGTGGCGCAGATGGTGATCCAGGAGGAGACGTTGACGTTGTGCGGGATGACCATGGTGATGTCGTCCAGGTCCAGCGCGGCGTCGTCCAGCGCCTCCCGGATCACCTCGGCCAGGTGGGTGTGGTAGGTGCTGCCGAAGCGGTGCAGTGCCTCCCCGGCGAGTTGGTACCCGTCGAAGAACTCGCCCACCGTGCGGGAGGCGTACGACAGCACCCGGGTGCCCGCACCGCCAAGTCCGATCAGGCAGGCGGAGGACGCCTCGCCGATGATCGAGGTGTTCCAGAGCACCTGGATCGCCCTGGTGAACGGCTGTTCGCCGGTGAGCACCAGCGCGAGGGCGGAGGGATCCCCGTCGGCGCGTAACAGCTCGCCGGCGATCTCCACGGCGAGCAGGCCGCTGGCGCAGGCGTGTTGGGTCACCGCGAACGCCTCGGCGTTGGTGAGGCCGAGGCGCTCACGCAGCGTGTCGGCCGCGAGCAAGGTGGTCGGAGTGAGGTCCTGCGCGGTGTGCGCGAAGATCAGGTGACGGATGCGGTCGCGCTCCTCGACGGTGGACAGCAGGGCCTGGGCCGGCGGGCAGACCAGGTCGAAGAGCCCGAGGTCGGGGTCGATGCGCAACCGGTCCAGCCCGCGGATGCGGCGGAACAGCCGGGTCTGGTAGCGGTTCAGGCCCAGCCCTGCCGCGATCTCCTCCACGGTGACCGAGCGCTCCGGTGCGTACGCCTCCATCCGGCGCAGCACGACATCGGACCGGGCGGGTGCCAGCGTGGTCATGGGGCATTCCTCCGGTCATTTATAGATCGTCGGACGCCACTACGTTAGGAGCCGATCACGGGGCGAGCAATGGGGGAATCCCCAGCATCCCGAGGCCTTCGAGAGGACCGGATAAAAGAGACGTCGCAGACTGTGATCTAGAGCAGACAATTCACTCGCTTTGCCGACCATTCATCGCCAAACCCCCGGCAATTCGTAACGAACGGGACGTACGGACCGCGTTCGCGCCCCATGCCCGGCCAACAATGGGGTTTTCCCGACTACCTACGACGGAGCCGCGCGGGCGAGGGTGGGCGACAGTCACGCCGATCGCCGACGAACGGGAGACCCGATGTCCAGTCCCACGCTGGTCGACCGGATGAAGATCACATTCGAGGGTCTCCGGGCTGGTGAAGGACCCCTCACCTGCGGCCAGACCAACACCTGGCAGTGGATGCGAACAGACGTGGCCAATCCGATGGCCACTCTGCAGTGGAAGCTGCCACTGCCGGCCGGCACCCCCGTCTCGGACGTGGTGGAGGCCTTCGCCATCCTGCTCGCCCGGCACGAGTCGCTGCGTACCACCTTTCACGAGCACGACGGTGAGATGCGGCAAAGGGTCCTGCGTAGCGGGGTCCTCGCGGCCGAAATCCACCAGGTGGATGCATCCGCCGACACGGAACTGACATCTCAGCGGATGATCGACCAGCTCCGCCAGAAACCTTTCGACTTGGTCAATGAATTGCCGGCACGCCTGGCGATCGCGCTGGCTGGGGATAAAGCACTAGCAGCGGTTACCGTCTATTCACACATGGCGGTCGATTATGGAAGTATGGCCATTCTTGGTCGGGAGTTCGCCGAGCTGATCGGCGCCACCGGCAACCGGTCCGTCGGGGCCGCTCGGCACCAGCCGCTCGACCAGGCCGCGGAGGAGGCCTCGCCGCGCGGGCGGCGGCGAACCGCGGCGGCCCTGCGGCACTGGACCCAACACCTGCGCCAGATACCCCAGTGCCTGATGGCGTTGCCGCCGGTCGGCGACGGCGAAGACGAGGGCCCGGCCAGCGCCGCCCTGCGCTCCTCGTCCGCCACCGCCGCCCTCGACCGGATCGCCGCCCGGACACAGGCCAGTCCGGCGGCCGCCGTGCTGGCCGCGTTCTCCGCCGTGGTGTCGGTGCGAGTCGGCCAGTCCCGCTGCGTGTTCGCCTCACTGTCGAGCAACCGGTTCACCTCCCGGCTGCGCGACTACGTCGGCACACTGGCCCAGGACGGCCTCGTGGTGGTCGACGTGACCGGACCGACCTTCGATGACCTGGTACGGCGAACCAGCGCGGCCATGCTGCGAGCCAACCGCAGCAGCATCTTCGACGTGACCGAACTGGTCACCCATGCCGTCCAGATCAACGACGAGCAGGGCATGGACTTCAGCCGCGACTGCGTCTTCAACAACATCAGCGCCCACCTGCCCTCGGGTACCGACGAGACGACCAATGTCCAGTTGCCCCCGTTGGATCCCCCTGATCTGCGCTGGTCACCCACGGCGGGGGCCGCCGAGCACAGCACTCTCACCTGGACGCCGGCGCCGCCCTTTCCCAACCGCCTGGTCCTCCAGCTGATCGCCGCCCGGCCGGCTCTGGTGGTCGGCCTGAGCACCGGCGACACCCGACACGTGCCCCGGCCCGAGATCGCCGGACTGCTGCGGGGGATGGAAGGCGTCCTCGTTGCCGCCGCTGCCGGGCCGCTGCGCCTGGCGGACGTGCCTGACCTCAGCGGACTGACCCCGGTGCCCCGCGACAGCGACTGGGTGCGGGTGGGGGTCAGCTGGGTGCAGCTCAGTGAGGTTCAGACCCTGCTGCGCGAGGCACTCGGCACCCCGGTGTACGCGACGGCCGAACCAGACGGCGACGGGCACCGGCTGACCGCGCACCTGCTCGCCACCGACGGCGTCCGGACCCCGCGCCAGGCGCACGCGGCGTGCATGGCCCACCTCGGTGGCCGGTACGCCGTGACCGCCCCGCACCACTACGTCCTGCACGACTCAGCTCCGACCGACCTCACCGACCTGGCGGCCTGGCGTTCCCGGCCAGTGCTGGCCCGCGGTGACGGCCGCGCATCCACGGAGGACCACCGATGACCGCTCCGAGCGAGACCGTCCGTACCATCCGCCTGCGCGTCGACGGCGACCGCGAGGCGCAGGGCCCACTGACCCTCGGTCAGGCAAACGCGCTGCAATGGATCTCTGCGCTCACCGACGACCACTTCCTCGGCCTGGTGCAGTGGATCTTCAAGGTGCCGGCGGGGACCACACTCGAGCGCGCCTGCGCCGCCCTGAGCGCGTTGGTCCGCCGGTACGAGTCGCTGCGTACCACCTACCACGACGGGCCGGACGGTCCGGTGCAGCGCGTGGCGCGTACCGTCGACCTGCCGATCGAGATACACCAACGACCGGCCCAGCCCGACGGCACGACGCTGTCCCGGGAGCTGATCGCCCAGCTGCGTGCGCGGCCGTTCGACCTCTCCAAAGATCTGCCGCTGCGCCTCGCCGTGGCGGTCGAGGGCGACCTGGTGCACGCGGTGGTCGCGGTCTACTCACACCTGGCCGCCGACTACGTGAGCATGACCGTGCTGGGCGAACGCTTCACCGGGCTGCTCACCGGGAGCGTGACCGACGTGGACCCACCACCGCACCAGCCGCTGGACCGGGCTGATCGGGAACGTTCACCGAAGGGCCTTCGGCAGGCGGACGCGGCGCTGCGGTACTGGTCCGGAATCCTGCGGCGGCGCCCCCGCTGCGTCCTGCCCCGACCGACCACAGGTGTCGAGCCGTCGACGACGCCCACGCCGCGCAGCGCGGACCTGCACTCGTCACGGGCAGCCGCCGCGCTGGACCGGATCACCGCCCGCACCGGCACGAGCCGGGCCATGGCGGTGCTCGCCGCGCTCGCCGCCGTGCTCGCCCTCCGCACCGGCCAGCGGCACGTGGTGCTCTACTCCCCCGCCGCCAACCGGCTCGGCGTGCCGCTGCGCGACTATGTCGGCACTGTGTCCCAGGACGGCCTGATCAGCCTCGACGTCGACCAGCCCGACTACGACGCGCTGGTACGGCACGCCGGGACCGCGTTGCTGCGGGCCAACCGGAACAGTGTCTTCGACGCCGAGGCGCTGCAACGAACGCACGACCGCATCGCGCACGAGCGCGGCATGCCGATGGTCCGTGACGGCGTCTTCAACAACATCTCCGGCAACGCCCCGCCGGATCTGCCGACGGTAGCCACCACGGAGACCTTCATCGACTGGTGGACGCCGACCGGCTTCACCAATCTGCTGCTGTTCCACCTGGTCCGGACCGAGCAGGCGCTGATCCTGGAACTGATCACCGGGGACAACCGGCACCTTCCCGACGCGGAGATGGAGGCGCTGCTGCTCGGCACCGAACGGGTGCTCGCCGTGGCGGCCACCGGGAACGTCGCCCTGGACGACCTCGGCGCCCTCGCCGGCATCGACCCGATCCTCCGCGACGGCGACTGGCACTTCGTCGACCACAGCTGGATCCAGCTCAGCCACGTCAACCGGATACTGCAAGCAGCCCTGCCCGGGCCGGCCCGAGCCTTCGTGACCGACGAAGGACCCGAGGGCGCGACCATCGTCGCCCACCTGGCCGCCGTAGCCGAGATCACCGACCCCGCGCGGGCACACCTGGCCTGCCTACGACAGCTCGTCGACTCACCCACGGCGATCTCCCCCCACCGATATGTCCTGCACCGGGGCGCACCCGCCGATCCGGCTGATCGGCAGGCGTGGCGGGAGCTGGCGGTGCTGGCCGAGGGCGACGGCCGGGCCGCGGAGGCGGGAAGCGAGGCAGGGACATGAGCATCATCGAAGCGAACGAGTTGACCCGCACGTTCCGGTCCGGCCGGCAGAGCGTCACGGCGGTCCGAGGCGTCAACCTGCGGGTCGAGGCCGGCGAGATCGTCGGCTTCCTCGGACCCAACGGCGCCGGCAAGACCACCACCCTGCGGATGCTGACCACGCTGCTCCGCCCGACCAGTGGCACGGCCCGGATCGCCGGCGCGGACCTGGCCACGGCTCCCCGCGAGGTACGCCGCCGAATCGGGTACGTCGCCCAGCACGGCGGTACCGACCCCAACGCCCTGGTAGACGAGGAACTGTTCCTGCAGGCGCGCCTCTACCGGATCCCGGTCGCACCCGCCCGGCGCCGGGTGGCCGACCTACTCGAACAGTTGGACCTCGGCGGGCTGGGCAAGCGGCCGATCGGCTCACTCTCCGGCGGCCAGCGCCGACGCCTGGACATCGCGCTCGGCCTGGTCCACGATCCGCAGGTCGTCTTCCTCGACGAACCCACCGCCGGCCTGGACCCGCACAGCCGCAACAACCTATGGGAGCACACCCGCCGGCTCCGCGAGGACCACGGCACCACCGTCTTCCTGACCACTCACTACCTCGACGAGGCCGACGCGCTCTGCGACCGGATCCTCGTGATCGACCACGGGCGAATCGTCGCCGAAGACACCCCCGCGAACCTGAAGCGCCAGCTGGCCGCAGACGTGCTGACCGTGGAAGTGGTCGGCGATCCGGCCGCTAGCCAACGACTGCTGGCCGGCCTGCCGGGCGTCCGGCAGGCCGCGGTGACGAGCACGGGCGGTATCCAGGTCACCCTGGCCGACGCCGAACAGGGAATCACCGACGTGATCACCTCCCTGTCCGGCGCGGGCATCGGCGTCCGTGCCCTGCAACTGGCGCGGGCCAGTCTGGACGACGTCTTCCTCAGCCTCACCGGCCGCGAACTGCGCGACGACCCGCAGGACCAACAGTCCCCCATCCCGACCACCGAGGGGGCGGACCATGTCCCTGCTCGTTGACATCCTGCTGGTGTTCCAACGCCATCTGCGCATCTCCCTGCGCAACCCGCTGTGGATCGTCATCGGGCTCTCCCAGCCGGTGGCCTTCCTGGTCCTCTACGGCCCGCTGATGACGAGCACCCTGTCGATCACCGGCGTCGAACCGGAGCGCGCCTGGCAGACCTACGTGCCGGGGGTGCTCGTGCAACTCTGCCTCTTCGGCTCCGCCTTCGTCGGGTTCGGAGTGATCGCCGAGTGGCGCGCAGGGGTGATCGAGCGGCTGCGGGTCACTCCGGTGAGCCGAGTGGCGTTGCTGCTCGGCCGGGTGCTGCGTGACGTCGCGCTGCTGGTGGTGCAGGCGGTGCTGCTGGTCGTGGTGGCGTTGCCGCTGGGCCTGCGCGCGTCGGTGCCGGGTGTGCTGGTGGCGCTCGGCGTGGTCACGCTTCTCTCGCTCGGCCTGGCCTGTCTGTCCTGCGCTCTCGCGCTGACCGTCAAGAGCGAGGACACGTTGGGCCCCACCCTCAACACCGGCCTGATGCCGCTGCTGCTGCTGTCCGGGGTGCTGCTACCGATGTCCTTCGCTCCGCGCTGGCTGGACCTGGTCTCCCGGCTCACCCCGTTCCGGTACATCGTGGATGGCATGCGCAGCGCGTTCCAGGGTGAGGTGTTCAGCGCGACCGTACTGTCTACAGTCCTGGTCGCCCTGTCGATCAGCGTGCTGTCGGTGCTGCTCGGCGTACGTACCTACCTGCGGCAGAGTGCCTGACCCGATCCGGCTCGACAACTGCCCGGCGAACGTCTCACCGATGGGTCCCGGGCAGGCGGCACCTGCCGGAGACCTACCGACGGGAGGCAACCGTGGGCAGTAATCGGCTTGACGGATCCCACTCAGAGGCTGTTCCCAGAGTGGGCCGAGGATGGCGCAGCGGTGGCAGCGGCGAACGTTGGGGCTGCTTGGAAGTGCGCCCGTCGGGCCGCGCGCCGGAACGCGCCGAGTACCGCTGGCCCGGCGAGGATGACGAGGACGGCTGTGGTGACCGCCCGTCCGGTGTCCCAGCCCAGCGAGGTGACGGTGAAGAAGGTCAGGTACCGGTGCAGTTGTTCGAGCACCGGCAGGCCGGGTTGGTAGGCGATCGAGCTGGTCGGGTCGAGGGAGAACGGCCAGAACGACAGGTTGAGCATGAAGCCGAAGAAGTACCCGCTGACGGCGGCGTAGGCGGCGAGCAGGACAATCTCGGCCCGTCCCCGTACCCGGGGCAGCAGGCCGGCGAACATGCCGACCCAGGCGCAGCCGAACATCTGGTACGGCATCCACGGTCCGACTCCCCCGGTGAGCAGGGCGGAGGCGAACAGTGACGTGCAGCCGAGCGCGAAGCCGAAGCCGGGTCCGAAGACCCGACCGGCGAGCACGAGGATGAAGAAGACCGTCTCGATGCCGGCCGTGCCCGCGCCGAGCGGTCGCAGGGCCGCGTTGATCGCGGAGAGCACGCCCAGCATGGCGAGGGCCTTCGCGTCGATTCTGCCGTCGGCGATCTCGGCGAAGATGACGGCGAGGACGAGGAGCAGCAGCACCCCGAACATCAGCGGCGGGGTCTGTGTGGAGCCCAAGGTGCCCGGTGCGACGACGAACGGCCAGAGGAACGCAACGAAGCCCAGGAACGACGCCATGGTGATCGCGAGCACCGCGCGGCCGGGCACGCGGACGGCGACGGTCAGCGTGCTCACGCGCGTACCTCCGGGTTGTCGAGGGCGGCGGCGACCTGCCCGACCGTCAGGTAGGGCAGCGGCGCAAGGATCTTCGCGACCTGCGGGGCGAACGTGGGCGACGCGGTGAGCACGGCCGGGACGGGACCGTCGGCGACGATCTCGCCGTCGGCCATGACCACGACCCGGTCGGCGGTGGCGGTGGCGAACTCGACGTCGTGGGTGGCCACGACGACGGCGCGGCCCTGTGCGGCGAGGTCGTCGAGGGTACGGGTCAGCGCAGCTTTCGCCTGGTAGTCCAGGCCACGGGTGGGTTCGTCGAGGAGTAGCACGCCGGGGGTGACGGCGAGTTGGATGGCGAGGACCAGGGCGAGTTGCTGCCCGGCGGACAGGTCCCGGGGGTGATTGTCGCCGTCGATGCCGGCGGCGATGGCGTCGAGGAGACGCCGGGCGGTGCCCGGTTCGGCGCCGTCGCGGTCGGCCTGGTCGAGTTCGGCGTCGACGGTGTCGAGGTAGAGCAGGTCGGTGGCGGTCTGAGGGACGAGGCCGACGAGTCGGCGGGCTTGGCTGGCACTGACCCGTCCCGGATCGAGGGTGCCGTGTGACGGATCAGGGACGGCGATGCTGCCGCCATCTCGGCGGCCCGAACCTTGCAGGGCCCAGAGCAGCGATGACTTGCCGGATCCGTTGCGGCCCATGAGCGCGGTGATCTCACCACGGGCCAGTGTCAGGTCGACGCCGCGGACGGCGACGACCGTTCCGTGGCGGACGATCACGCCGGCCGCGGTCAGGGCGTTGCGGGCGTCGGCGTGGGAGTGTCGGTGTGGTCGCGGCGGTGTCGGGGGCAACCGGTCGCGCAGGGCGTTCGCGTGCCGGCGGGCGTCTCGCACCGAAAGGGGCGGCGGTGACCAGCCGGCCAGGCGTCCGAGGTCGACCACGGGTGGCGCGACGGTGGTGCCGGCGATGAGGGTGGCGGGGTCGCCGTGGCGGACGGTGCCGTCGCGGGCGACGTGAATGAGCCGGTCGGCGTACGGCAGGACGCGCTCCAGGCGGTGCTCGGCCAACACGACGGTGACGCCGAGGTCGTGGACCAGCCGGGTGATCGTGGCGAGGACGTCGTCCGCGCCGGTCGGGTCGAGCGCGGACGTCGGTTCGTCGAGGACCAGTACCCGTGGGTGGGCGGTGAGCGCCGCGCCGATCGCCACGCGTTGCTGCTGACCGCCGGAGAGTTCGTGCAGGCCCCGATGGCGCAGGTCGGCCAGGCCCAGCAGATCCAGGGTCTCCTCCACCCGGGTCCGCATGACCGCCAGGTCGAGAGCCAACTGCTCCATCCCGTACGCCAGCTCCTCCTCGACGGTGTCGGTGACGAACCCGGCCACCGGGTCCTGCCCGACCACGCCGACCAGATCGGCGAACTCGCGCGGCGGGTGATGTGCGGTGTCCCGGCCGGCGACGCGGACGCTGCCCTGCAGGGTGCCGCCGGTGAAGTGCGGGACGAGGCCGTTGATCGCGCCGAGCAGTGTCGACTTTCCCGCCCCGGTGTGTCCGACGACCAGACACAGCTCCCCCTCGTCGATGTCGAGGTCGACGTCGCGCACTGTGGGGCGGGACGTGCCGTCGTAGGTGACGCTGACACGCTCCAAGCGGATCATGATGGTGCTCCTGCGGTGTCGGCGGTGCGGCGTCGTTCGGTGGCGGGCTCCGGTCGGTGCGGGCGCGGTGGTGTCGGTGCGGCGATTGCCGCGAGGGCGGCGACGAGGATCGCGGCGGCCGGTAGGGCGGGCAGGCTGGGCCAGTGCAGCGGGTAGAGGCTCGGGTTGAGCGCGGCCGGGTCGTAGCCCGTGTTGGCGCCGAGCACGACGGCGGTGACGACGCCGCAGCCGGCGACGGTCCACTCCGGCCACTCCCACGGGTCGGGTCGGTAGCGACTGCGGGATACCCGACGCCCGCCAAGGGCGAGCCCGGCCATGCAGAGCAGCACGCCGCCACCGAGGCCACCGAGCCCGACCGGGCGGGGAACCCCCGGGTCGAGCAGTCCGTACGCGCCGACGCACAGGCCGGCCATGCCGGTGAGCATGAGGACTCCGGTGAGCCGTCGCGAGGCGGGTGTGGCGGTGCCGACCCGGCCGTAGCCGCGGGAGTCCATGGCGGCGGCCAGTCGCAGCGACCGGTCCAGGGCGTCGTGCAGGACCGGCATCAGGATGGCCCGTGCGGCGGCGAGGCCCTTGGCCCGTCCGGCGCGTAACCGGCGGGCACGCGCGACCCGTTGAACGCTCTCCACCAGTTGCGGCGCAACGCTCAGCGACACGGTGACGGCGACCCCCAGCTCGTACAGCGCCCCGGGGAGGACCCGCAGCGCGCGTTTGGGGTTGGCGAGGCTGTTGGCGGCCCCGATGCAGCACAACAGGCAGGCCAGCCGGAGCCCGTCGACGGCGGCGGACAGGGTCGCCTCCAGGGAGACTGGGCCGCCGATCTGGATTCCCGCGTACCAGTCGGGTGTGGGCAGGTGCGGCAAGCGGAACAGGATGTGGTCGTCGGGGGTGATGCCGGAGGCGAAGACCGTCCGGAAGACCACCCGGATCACGATGATGATCAGCGCGAGGTAGAGGTAGTAGCGGAACGCCCGCGCCCAGGGGGCGTCGGTGCGGCGGACGGTGACGACGAGGCCGAGAACCGCGAAGATGAGCAGTAGCAGGAGCGGGTTGCTGGTGCGGCTCGCGGCTGTCGCGAGCGCGAGCGCCCACAGCCACCAGGCCACCGGGTGCAGGGAACGGGGTAACCGGGCGACCGCGAGGCGGTGGAGAAGGCCGGTGCGGGTCGGGGGCATCGGTTCAGGTGCGGCGTCGCCGCCAGCCGACGACACCGCCGACCAGAGCGAGGACGGCCAGCAGGCCGACGGTGATCAGGGCTGGCAGCGCCGAGCCGGTGTCCTGGCGGGCGGCCGTCGTGGTGGGTGACGCATCGAGGATGCGGGGCCCGTCGGGGGTGGCGCTCGGCGACCCGGACAGCACAACCGCTTCAGGCGATGGCGTGGGGCTGACCGAGGGCGTCGGGGTACCACCGACCGGAACCGACGCCGACGCTCCCGGCGGCGGGAGGCCCGGTGGGGGGTTACCGAGTCCGGGGTCGCCCGGCGGGGGGTTACCGAGTCCGGGGTCGCCCGGCGCCGGCGGGTTGCCGGCGGCCGAGGGCTTTCCGCCGCCGGGCTGGGCCGGAGTGGGCGCGCCCGGGGGCGGCGCGGTGGTGGTCGCGCCGACCGGCGTGCTGTTGCGGGCGCGGACCCTGTCCGGGCTGACCGTGGGCCGCCCCTGGGTGCCTCCGATGTCGGTCGCCCCGAAGATCCACAGGTCGACGCTGCCGGGCTTGGGCTTGTAGCTCATCGCGCCGAGTTGGCTGTAGACCCAAGTGTTCTGTCCCGGATCGGCGTGCCAGTACGACCAGTACGCGCTGGCCGGTGGGGTGAGCGCGCACTTCTCGTCGGCCGCCGTGGGGTACTGCGTTCCGCCCTGGTGACCCGCGTATCCGATCCGGCAGATGAAAGCCGGCCCGTCGTGCTGCGTCCCGGTGGTGCGCCAACCGCCCTGGTTGAGCAGTTGGTAGCCGGTGGTCGGTGTGGTGCCGCAGGACCGCAGCAGCGGCCCACCCCAGCGGCTGAAGTCGACAGCGAGAACCACCCCGGACGAGGTGGTGCACTGCCCGATCGGCAGGGGCGCGGCCAGCGCCGGCGTGGGTGCCACCACCGGCGCGGCGACGATCGTCAGGGCCGCGATCGACCGAAACCACCGGCGGGCGGTCACGATCCACCGCCGCCGTCGGACACCGCGCGGCGACGGGCGGCGACCAGCAGCAGGACGCCACCGGCCACGAGCACCAGCGCCAGCAGGGCGATGGTCACGATGGACACGCCGGTGCGAGGCAGATTGCCCCACGGCCCGCCGGGGCCCGTCGCCGACGGGGTCGCCACGGGTGTCGCCGTCGGCGAGGCCGACTGGCTGGCGCTCGGCGTGGGCGTAGGTGGGGGGGGTTTGGGTGGGCCGGATGGGTCTGGACCCGGCAGTTCGTGCACGTCCCGGGTGAGGGCGGCGAACGAGATGCCGGTGGCGCCGCCGACGACCTGGGTGGACGCGCGCACGTCCGAGCCGGCCTGGCCTCCGGCGGCGACGGTGAAGCCACCGTCGTCGTTCTGCTGGCCGGCCAGGAACGACAGTGCCTTGTCGACCTGTCGGGCGTAGGTGTCGGCGCGCAGGGCGAGGCCCTGGATCGCGAGCGCTGTGGAGTTGGTGGAGTCACCGGCCGCGCCCGGGAACCCGCCGTGCCCCTTCTGGGTCGAGGCGATCCAGGCCAGCGCCTTGTCGACCGCGCCGGCCGCCGACGGGTCGTCGGTCACCAGGGCGAGTGCCATCGCGGCCATCGCCGTGCTGTCGACATCCCTGTCGGCATCCGCCGCCGGGATGAGGCTGGGGAACGACCCGTCGGCGCGTTGCAGTCCCTTGAGGAACTCGACCGGCTTGGTGGCGGCCTCGCCCTGGCCGGCGCGGTGCTGCGCGATGATGCCGAGCGACTGCCCGAACACCGAGGTGGCGTACCGGTAGTTGCCGGGCCCGGCGCAGCCGGCCTGTTCGTCGAGCTTGGTGCAGGTCACGTCGCTCAGGGCGGCGATCAGGTCGTGTCCACCGAAGGAGCGGGGGTCGTAGCCGGTGACCTCGGCCAGTAGGGCCATCTTGCCGATCGCGCCGCCGACGGCGTAGTCGGTGCCGACGCCCAGCCACATGTCGACGGTGAAGCCGTTGTCGCCGACCGCGCCGCCGCCGCGCAGGAACTCCACGATCGCCCGCAGCTTGGCGTCGTCCCCGCCGGTGGCGGCCAGGGCGTAGGCACCGTCGATGCTCAACCCGAAGTCGGGGAAGCCGGGGAACGACTCGTAGTACCTGCCGTCGATCAGGTTCGTCGGCGCGACGAGGTAGGACACCCCCTTGACCAGATCGGGTCGCGGTCCGGCCGGTGGCGGCGTCTCACCCAGGTCGGCGAGGTTCTTGCCGGCCAGCGCGAGCGCCGCAGCGGCGGTGGCGGGCAGGTCAGCGTCCGGATTGCTCGGGTCGGGGCTGAGCCCACCGCCGTTGACGATCCGGCTGACCAGCAGGCCGGTGGCTGCCGCCGCCCGGTCGGCGTCGCCCAGCACGGCGAGGGCCTGCGCGGCGTGCCCGGTCGAGTAGGTGTCGGTCACTCCCGCCCCGGTGTACGGCTGGTAACCGCCGTCGGGCTCCTGCGCCGTGGCCAGGAACGCCTTGGCCGAACTGAGCGCCGCGTCGTGCGCGCCGAGCGTGTGCAGCGCCAGGACGGCGAGGGTGGTGGCTGCGAGGTCGGGGTCGCAGGCTTCGGTGGGGCTGCGCCAGACACCGGCGAAGGCTCCGATCGTGCACTGCTGCTCGGTCAGGCGGGTGACGGTGGAGGCCGGCGGGGTGACGCCGGCGCGCTTGAGCGCGAGCAGGGCGGTCGCGTGGGTCAGCGGATCGCTCGATCCGGCGAAGTCACCGGCGGCGGCGCAGCCGGCGTCGGCGTCGGTCGCGGTGCAGACCCGGTCGGTGAGCGTGGCGATCAGGTCCCGGTCGCCGAACGCACGCGGATCGTCGCTGGTGCTGGTCAGCAGGAGCGCGAGGCTGGCGACGTTGGCGGTGTGGGGTGGGGCGGTGCCACCGTTCGGGAAGATGGCGGCATCGACGTGCGCCCGCAGATAGTCGACGATCTTGGTGAGCGTCTGGTCCTGCCCACCGGTGCCGGCCAGGGCGGTGGCGACGGCGATGGTCCGGTAGTAGTCGACGAAACCGTAGTCGACGTGGTCGCCGTCGGCGAGCTGCCCCACCAGGTAACTCGCCACCGCCTTGACCTGCGCTTCCGTCGGTCGCGTCGGCACGGGCGTCGAGGTCGGGGTCGGAGTCGGGGTGGCGGTCGGAGTCGGGCCGCTCGCGCGCACTGAGGCGGGGGTGAAGCTCGGTGCCCCGGTGGTGCCGCCGATGTCGGTGCCGCCGAAGACCCACGCCTCGACCTCACCCGGGCCCGGCCGCTGCGCCATCGCGCCGAGTGGACTGTAGGTCCAGTGGTCCTGCCCGGCCGGTGCGATCCAGTAGGACCAGTAGGCCGACGCCGGTGGCGTCAACTGGCACGCCTCGTCGGCCGGTGTCGGGTGTTCGGCACCGGACGCGAAATCGGGCGATCCGATCCGGCAGATGAAGCCGGGGCCGTCGTGGGCGGTGCCGGTGGTGGTGAAGCCCGCATCGTGCAGCAGGTCCAGGCCGGTGGTCGGGGTGGCGTCGCAGCCACGTAACACCGGTCCGCCCCAGGCGGCGAAGTCGACGGCGACGATCGCGCCCTGGGTCGGGGTGCAGGACTCCAGCGGATCGGCGAGCGCGGCGCGGGTCGGCACCACCAGCGCCACCGCGCCGAGCACCGCTGCGGCGACGGCCGCCAACCATGCCGCAGGAACGCGCGACGTTTGACTGACCAGTGGGGACATGGCGACTCTCTCGGGGGCTAGCGGCGCAGGCGCGGACGCGGACCCCGAGGACAAGCCCCGGAAATCTGGCTCCGCGCCGTGTACCTCGACGGCGCTGCGGTGCTCTATCCAGCCAGGTAATCCGACTCGTCCCGAGAATGGGACCTACGGCTGCGGGCCAGCGCCGGACTTTGACCGGCTTCCCCTGACTGCTGGATCGGGGTCATCGGACCACACCCGCGACGACGACGTCAATGCGAGACCGTGTCATGTACCTAACAGCGCGCGGTAGGGGCTTCCTCCCATACGGTGACCGCGTCATCGTGTGGGGGAACCCGGTGGGAATCCGGGGCTGACGCGCAACGGTGAGGACGGTTGGCCGTCCCGAGCCCGACTACCCACGTGGTGATGCAGCACTTGCGGTATCCGTCCCACGCGTCCTGCGGCCGGCCCGCCCCGCTCCGCCGGCTTTCCCGCTGGATCCCGGGTCGAGGCAGCCGTGCCCCGTACCCCCAAGGAGCCCTGATGTCCTCGCGTCTTTCCTCCGGCAGTCGCCGGAGACGTCTCGCGGCCGTTCCCGCCGTCGCGCTGATCGCCACGGTCGTGGCGGTCGCGGGCGGCGCCGTACCGGCCGCCGCGACCTCGACGGCGGCGCAGATCGCCACCGCCAAGACCAACGGTGTCGCCTACCTGCGGACCCTGCAGGCCGCCGACGGGAGCTACGCCAGCGGCGGGTTGTCGAACGAGTGGGCGTTCAGCGCGTTCGCGCCCGCCGGCGTCGCGGCGGTGGACGTCTACCCCTCCGGCGACACGACCAAGAACGCCCGCACCGTGTACCGCAACCAGCTCTCGGCCGCGTCCTGGCCTAGCAGCACGCCGCTGGTGACCGACTACGAGCGTGGGGTGCTGAACGCCTACGCCGCCGGCATCGATCCCGCCCGGGTCTCCCCCACCCGTAACCTGATCGCCGACACCATCGCCTACTGGCAGACTGGCTCGGCCGGCTACTACGGCCCGCCGGCCAACTTCAACGGCACCGTCTTCGGCACTCTCGCCCTGGCCGGCGCGAAGACCCAGGCCGGCACCGCCCGTGTACCGCAGGCGCTGCTCGACCTGTCGGTCACCCGGATCCGCAACAACCAGCACAACGACGGCGGCTGGACCTTCACCCAGGCCGAGGGCGACCCCACTCAACTCGCCACCGCCAGCGACATCGACATGACGGGTGCCGCCATGGCCGCGCTCTGCGCCGCCGGGGTCCCCAACACCGACACCGACGTCGTGCAGGCGAAGAACTTCCTCAAGAGCAAGCTCGTCAACGCCTCGGGCGCGTTCAGCTCGATGTTCGGCGTCAACACCGACTCCAACGCGTGGGCCGTCTCCGGGTTGAACGCCTGCGGCATTCCCAGCCAGGGCACCGACTTCACCACCACCGCCGGCAAGACCCCGATCGACTTCCTCCGGGCCCAGCAGTTGACCGGCGGCGGGTTCAAGTACCTGCCCACCAACACCACCCCGTCGGCGTACGCCTCCATCGACGCGGTGCGCGCGCTCGCCGGCGCCGGCTACACCGCCGCTCCCCCGACCCCGGTCACCGCTGGCGCGCCGACCTGGGTCGCGGCGGGCGGATTCACCGCTGGCACCGCCACCCGGCTCGCCGTGATCGTCGACAACGGCAGCGGCAGCATCAAGCCCTGCGCGGTCACGTTGACGCCGACCGCCGCCACCACCACCCTCGGCGCCGTGCTGGACGCCGCCATCGGCGCGGCCGTTCCGAGCGGCTGCGTCACCGCACTGAACCCCACCAGCGGCACCGGCACCATCACCTCGATCAACGGCCTGGCCAACGGCGGCTCCTCGACCTGGAAGGTCGCCCGCGACGGCGGTACCCCGGTCACCGCGACCCGCGGCACGACCGTGACCGTCGGCGACACGATCTACCTGCGCTACGGCGCCTGACTGTGCGGGGGGGGGGGGGCGGGGGGGGGGGGGGGGGGGGGCCGCCGGGCGGGCCCCCCCCGCCCCGGCGGCGCGGGGG
>NZ_JBXUOW010000058.1:0-33241 GCF_057196645.1 Micromonospora sp. ATLC16 | reverse complement strand
AATGCTGCCAAAACCCACAACCACAAAGGCCATGAGCAAAACTTGGCACTGGCTTATCAAACACCCTGTTGAGTTCTCAAAGAACAACCACACACCATCAAACAACCCCCAACAGGGGCCACCATCCGGGGCACCACACCCACCACAACCGCAGCGGGCACTTTTACTACGTTACCTCACCGTCTGCGGCGAGTCAAACCAGGTTGTCCCGGTCCGTCACGCTTCAGGTGGTTCGGCACCCGCGATCGAGCGCAGCGGTCACCCGCCTGACTCGTTCTTCGGATTTGGCAGGCCGGCCGCTGCGGTTGCCCGCACGCTCGCCCGGTTCCCTGCCGGTCGTAAACCTTACCCGGTCGGTTCCGCCCCACCAAATCCGCCCCTAGGCGGCCCGGTCGAGCCCCACCCGGCCGAGTCCACAGCGGACGTTGTCCGCGCGAACCCGGTGCCGTCCGAATCAGGCCCTCAGGATTTTCACCCTGTTTGCCCGTTCCGCGTTGGCAGGGAGAAAGTTACGCGCCCGGCGGATTGATCGTCAAATCGGCGTGGAGCGGTCCCCGTCACACTCGTTGAGCCTCGGCCCCCGGTGCGCGTCAGCCCACCCTCCATACGCCAATTGAGTCAGCCGACCGGTGCATGGACGGCGGCTCAAGGCGTACCGCGTCGGGACGTCCGCCACCCGCGAAGGCCCAGCAGCCCCACAGCCGTGCCGATAGCCAACGACGCCGCGATGAGCAGTGCGTGCACCCACAGGAAGGCGGTCGCCGGCCAGGACCCGACGACCCCGCTCGCCCACGACCTCGGGTCGTTCCAGATGGCCAGCGCAAACCTCGGCCAGATCACCCAGGTCCATATCCCCACGCCGGTGAGGAACACTGCCCAGCCGCGTGACAGCACCATGGTCGGCGAGTATGCCAGCGGCCGGACCGGGACGTCGGCGAAAGCCTCCGATCGGTACGGTGGGTCGCATGACCCCCCTGCGGAGCCGCACCAACGCGGAGGCGCACCTCTACATGGATCTGCACCCCTGCAGCTGCGGGGAGACGCGTTTTCCCCGGCAGAGCGCGGTGGTAGCGCTCGACGACGGTGACCTGGCCAGCCGCTACACGGGCGCCTGCGTCGGATGCGGCCAGGAACGGGAGTTCCTCTTCCGGCTACCGCCGGCGACATCGTCGGCCGGCGTCGGGTTCCGTTACGGCGGCGACGAACCCTCCCAGTTGCTCGACCCGGGGGAATGGCTGCTGGTCTCCGACGCGTACGCCGGTCAGGTGCCGGCCGACCCGGGGGGCGGCGAGGCCGGTCAGCGAGCGCGAGCCGCGCTGACCCGGGCCGTGGCCGCCCTTGACGAGGTCGGCAAGTTCATCCCACCGGACGGGGCCGTCGTCCCGGCGACCGCCTTTACCACCGATCGCGGCCGGCAACTGCACCAGCGTGAACCCGGCCGGTTCCGGCGCGACCGCCTCACCGCGGTCCGCGACGCGTACGCGGGCATGCTCGCCCGGCTCGGCTGAACCGCACTTTTGCTCGGCTACTGCTGCCCGCCCTCGTAGTTGCGAGGGTCAGTGAAGGTCCCCGGCGGCATCATCTGCGCCGCGGGCAGGTCGTCGAGTTCTACCGGGGTCAGCCGGCCGACGAGGTAGCCCATCGATCGAGCCACCCCTTGCAGCTTTCGTTCCCGGGCAGCCGAGGCCGGGAGGCCGGGAGGCCCGACCAGATCCATCTCGTGCACGAAGTAGATGCTCCCGTCACTCGACTGCGTCGAGATGACCAGGAGCCCGCCGGAAGGGTTAGCGATAACCAGCCAGCTCGGCGGCAGCCAGGGATCCCGGTGTACGCGCTGAGCGTGCACCAGGTCGAACGGCGGGTACTCAGGATGCACCCCGAACAGGGGCCGCTCCGGCAAGAGACTGAACGGCACGCCGGGGATGTGATGCTCCACCTCCGGCTGTGCCCCGTTGTTCCGGCGCAGCCAGTCGCGATAGCTCGGCGGCAACTGGACTTCCAGCGCAGCTTCCAGTGACTGAACCTGTGCCTCATCAAGCGCCCCGTACGGTCGCAGCCGGGCCTGCTTCCAGAGCCGCCCGGTGGGTGGATCCAGCACCTCGTTGGCGTCCACCCGCCGGACGGTGACCTTCCACTCGTCCGCACTGACCATGTCCAGATCCGCGAAGCGCCAGGTCTCGTCGCCCACCGGGAAGGTCTCGCCAAGAGTTACCTCATGGTGCGAGGAGTCCTCGCTCCAGTGGGGCATCACAATCATCTCGGCGTTGACGTGTGGTCCCACGGCTACCCATCGAACCGCTAAGCGAGCCTGTCCCACGTCGACCGGAACGTTGTTGCGGATCGACGCAATAGCGGTGAAGGAGCGCAAGTGCTCTTCCCCCTGTCCTGTCGTTGGCATCGTCAGCCACCAATCATGTCGCGCAGTGTGTGCTCATCAGGCAGGTCGAAATCAAGTACCTGCCGAGCAATCCGTTCGGCCTCGATTCGACCGACTGGCAGGTACCCGCCGGCACCGGACCGGCCTCCGTCGATGCCCCATTGGGTCGTTCGCTGCTCGTCTCCCCTGCTGACCATCACAAGCAGGCCGTTCACCGTACCGTCGAGGTCGAGTAGCGCGAAGTAACCGACACTGGTCTCATCACTATCCAGGTAGGTGCGCCCAAAGGTACGTCGTGGGCCAGGATGTTGATCGGCTTTAGCGGCCTGCGGCGTGGCTTCGTCCGTAACGTTGGCAGTCGCGGACGGCAGCGATCCCGACGGCGTCGCTGGTGGACCAGCCCCGCGCGCCGGTGAGGACAGCGCTGTGGAGTCGACATCCAGGTGCGCGTACTCGGTCACCATAAGATTCAGGAATCCCCGGATCGGTACAGGGACGGGATGGTCCTGGTTCCACGGATTTCGGAGATGGACTCGTCCGTCGGTCACTGCCAACACCTCGTACGCGT
The DNA here is from genome assembly GCF_057196645.1 of Micromonospora sp. ATLC16. Classification (NCBI taxonomy): domain Bacteria; kingdom Bacillati; phylum Actinomycetota; class Actinomycetes; order Micromonosporales; family Micromonosporaceae; genus Micromonospora; species Micromonospora sp. ATLC16. The sequence goes on along the minus strand of NZ_JBXUOW010000058.1, from coordinate 30,296 downwards.
GCCCGTGATGAAGTCCGTAGGGGAGTTGCTCCCGGATCTCCGGTGGGTAGTTCTCCTCGGCATCCGTACCGACTATCACTGGGCTCCCAGCAGCAATCAGAGCCTCAAGGCGCAGCGCCACCGAGTTTTCCCGCCCGATCGAAGTGTTAAAGATCGAAACGCGACTCGGCACGCCTGTCAGCTGCGTCATAAGCTCCGCTTGCATTTGGGCGTTGCTGCCGACATCCAAGCGGGCATAGCCGGCTGGGGCTGCTCGATGCGGGTCGTCCTTACTTTGCCAGATGGTCCAGCCACGCTGCCAAGCCTCGCGGCGCTCGGTGGTCCAGCTCTGGTCAAGAGCCGCTACCGCCTTCTCGAGGACGGCCGCCCAACTTGTTCCGTTGAATGACTGGTCCGCGTAGGCGGATCGACCCGGTGCCATCGCCAACAGGGGAACATCCGGCTGCACGGTGATGCGGAGGCGCCGGCCGGTAGGGCTTGACGCATCTCCGCGGAGGGAACTCTCGTGGAGCAGGACATCGACTGTGCCATCCACCTTCGATTGGAACAGTTGACTCAACGCGTCGGGTCGATAAGCGGCGACGGCAGCCACGGTGGCGAGAATTCCGCAGTCGCCGAGCAAGCCCTGCCGCACCTGCTCCCGGCGCGGTGGTCCATCAAAAAGAGGAGCAGGCAGCCCCGTGCGGACATCCAGCGCGCGACCGTATTGCACGGGGTGCTCCGGATCCGGGTCCGGCAGGGTGACCCAGTTGGCGTCGAGGGCCACTTCGCCGGATGTCACGGACGGTGTGACCTCGACCTCCGGTTCGGGCGGCATCAGCATCCGCAGCGCGTCGGTCAACGCATTCGGGACCAGTGCCATCACTCTCGCATCGGACACATATTGGAAGTCATGTGTGCTCAGAATCGAGACGGCCGCGGGATTCGATCCGTACGCCGCGCCGAAGGCGGCGCGGACCCGGCTGCGGTCCTCGTTTAGCAGCGCGTTTCGGCCGGCCGGAGTGTTCAGGTCGTATGCGGGGGCCGACCTCTCCAGGTTGAACTCCGGAGCACCTTCGAGGGTGTACGGACGCAGGTCGAAGCGGCCGGTCAGGTCGACGTAGATGCCCTCGGTGGCGAGCCGGTCGGCGAGTTGTGGGTCGACTCGGCGGACCTGGTCGAGCAGGTTCGGCGGCAGGCCGATCAGCTGCCCGGCCAGGGCGGGCATTCGGGGCAGCGAGGACTGGCTCTGCTCCCCGTGCACGGCCAGTGCGCGTAGCTTGGCGGCCAGGTCGGCGGCGGGAGGCGGCTGGAAGTCGGGGGCGAGCCGGCTGCGGTAGTCGATCGCGCGGAAGCGCTCGACCATCGTCTGGTTGGGGTTGACGGCCAGGGCACCGGCCACCGCCTCCGGTGTGATCACCGGCAGGCTCAGCTGCATCACCTGGCTCCACACATCGGCCGGGAGGACCGCGAGCCGGGCCGCTGCGTCGGGCGTACCCCAGCGGAGGCCCAGCCGGTCGACCAGGGTGTCGATCTCGGCTCGCAGGGCGAGCTGGGCGGCGGGGTCGGCCTGCGCGTACCCGGCGGCCATCAGGCGCAACTCGGCCAACCGGCCCCGGTCACGGACCGAGAGGCCGGCGGGATCGATCGGCCCCTCCGCCGCGCCCTGATCGAAGAGCCCGACCTGGGCGATCCCGGACTCGTGCCGGGCCAGCAGTTCGGCGGCCTCGTGCGCCACCGCGCGGTCGGCCGCCAGATCCGAGGCACGATCGGAGACCGTCAGGGTGAAGGTGCCGTCCAGGTTGCGGACGGTCTGCGCCACGACGCCGCTGGCGAGCGCGGCGGCGGTGACCCGGACGCGCAGCGGCTCCAGTCCGGGCGCACGCAGCTCGAACGCGTCGGGGCCGACCGCCACGATCTGGTCCGCGCCGATCGTCGCCGCCAGGGCGGGTAGCACCGTCCGAGTCCGGTCCAGCACGGCCGGGGCGTCGGCGGCAGGCCGGCCCTGGCCGTGGAACTCCGAGCCGGGCAACGCGGCCACCATGCTGCGTGCCGGCTCGACGTGGGCGTACCAGGGGCTCATCAGGTCGAGGAAGGCGCGCAGTGGCATCGGTGCCGGGTGGCGGGAGTTCCACGGGTTGCGCAGCTGCACCTCGCCGTTCACCACCGACACGATCTCGTACGCGTGCCCCGCGACCAGCCCGTACGGTGGCTTGCCGCCCGGCTGGGCAGCGTAGGCGCTGGCTGGCCGGGTGCCGGTGATCAGTGGGCTACCGGCGGCGAGCAGGCCCGCCAGTCGTGCCTCGGCGTCAGCCTCCCGGCCGGGTGTCGGGTCCAGTTCACTGACTCCGGTCGGCAGCCCGGTGAGCTGGCTGAGCAATTCCGCCTGCACCAGTCGGCTGCTGCCGTTGTCCAGCCGGGCGTAGCCGAGCGGGGCGGCCTGCGCGGCGTCCACGCCCGGTCGGGCGGTCCACTGCTGCTGCCACTGGTCGTGGCGCTGCTGGGTCCAGGTACGGTCGATCGCCGCGATCGCCTTCTCCAGCAGCGACGCCCAGGACGCCCCGACCACGGACTGATCGGCGTACGCGCTGTGACCATTCGAGTTGGGGTGCAACGGCACGTCCGGGAGGACGGTCACCCGCAACTGTCGGCCGGTCGGTGTGATCACGCGGTCGGGTCCACTGGTCTCGTGCAGCAGCACGTCGACCGAGCCGTCCGGGTTCAGGTGGAACATCTGCGCGACGGTGTCCGGCAGTTGACCGGCGACCGAACCGATCACGGCGATCATGCCGCAGTCGCCGAGCGCACCCTGCTGCACGTCCTCCCGCTTCGGCGACCCGTCGAACAACGGCGGCGGTTGCCCGGTACGGGCATCCAACGCCGGCCCGTAGACCGGGCCCGGCTGGTCAGCCGACTTTGGTGGCAGGGTCACCCGGTCGGCCGCGACCCGGATCTCTCCGGGCACCTGCTGCACCGGGGAGTCCTCCACGGTGGCCGTCGGTGCCGGGGTGATGCTGCGCAGCGCCTCGGTCAGGACGTCCGGCACCAGCCCCATCCACCTGGCGGTTCCCTGGTAGTGGAAGTCGTGCCCGGTGAGCAGGGTAGCTGCCTGGTCACCGCGGAGACCGCGCAGCGCCGCCCGGGCCCGCTGCCGATCCTCGTGCAGTTGGGCGCGCCGCCCGGCCTCGGTGGTCAGGTCGAACGCCGGGCGGGCGGCACCGAGGTCGACGGCGGGCACGCTCGGCACCATGTACGGGCGCAGGTCGTAGCGACCGGTCAGGTCGACGTAGATGCCCTCGGTGGCGAGCCGGTCGGCGAGTTGCGGATCCACCGCCCGGATCCGGCCGAGCTGTGCCTGCGGGATGCCGACGATCTGCCCGGCGAAGGCGGCCATCCGCGGCATGCCGGACTGTGCGTGTTCGGCCGCGGTCGCCAGTTCCCGCAGCCGGGCGTCCAGCTCCGCCTGTTGCGGAACCTGGAAGTCCGGCGCCAGCCGGGCCCGGTAGTCGATCATCCTGATCCGCTCGACCTCGGTGAGGGTGGCGGCACCGGCCAGCACCGTGGAGACCGCGTCAGGCGTGATCGACGGCACGCTGAGCTGCATCAGGTGCGCCAGCACGTCCCGAGGTAGCAGCGCCCACCGCGACCGGACGTCCGGATCGCCGACCCGCACGCCAAGATGACCGGCGAGAGCGTCGATCTCGGCGCGCACGGCCGGTCGGGCGGCCGGGTCGGCGGCGTACGTGGCGGCGAGCAGCCGGATCTCCGCCATCCGACCCCGGTCGTGGGCGGTCAGTCCGGCCGGGTCGATCGGCCCCTGGACGTTACCCGGGTCCAGCGGGCCGACCAGCGCCCGGCCGGACTCGTGCAGCGCCGCCAGCTCGGCGACCTCGTGCGCGAGCGCCCGTGCCACCACCTGGTCGACGGCCCGGTCGGACACGGTGACGGTGAAAGTGCCGTCCGGGTCGCGGTGCGACCGGGCCACCAGGCCGTCGGTCAACGGTCCACTGGTCAGCCGTACGGTCAGTGGGTGCTGCCCGGCGGAGCGGATCTCGAACAGCTCCGGCCCGACCGCCACCACCGCGTCCACCTGGGCGTACGGCGCCACCTGCGGCAGCACGGACCGGGCCAGATCCAGCACCGCCGCCGGGTCGGCGACCGGGCGGCCCAGACCATGGAAGGTGGAGCCCGGAACGGCACCGGCAGTTATCGAGTCACCCGTCGATACGCTGGCGTCATGGCCACGTCCGCCGACCTCTACGCCGCCATTCTCGCCGACCCCGACGACCTCGACCTGCGGTGGCGTTACGCCGACGCCATCGAGGCCACCGACCCGGAACGCGCCGAGCTGATCCGTCTCTACCTGGCCAGGTCCTACGGCACCCGGGAGTCGGTGTACCTGCACCGGCGCATCCGCCCCCGGCTCGCCGAGCCGGTCACCCACCTGCTCAACACCTGGCAGTTGCGTAACGGCCTGATCGAGTCGGTCACCATGACCGCCCGCACCTTCGTCGACCACGGCGACGAGGTCTGGGCCCACCATCCCGTCCGCCACCTGGTCCTGGTCGAGGCCGCCGGACTCATGACCGAGGTCGCCCAGGTCGCCTGCCTCGACCGCCTGGTCGCCCTCGACCTGCACGGAAACCCGATCGGCGACTTGGGGCTCGCCGCGCTCGTCGACTCCCCGCACCTGCGCCGGCTGCGCTGGTTGGGCCTGGCCCGCTGCGGCATCGGCTCGGCCGGGGCCGAGGCCCTCGCCGCCACCCGCACGCTGCCCGCGCTGCGGTACGTCGATATGCGACGCAACCTCGTTGAGGTCACCGCTCAGGGCCACGGGGAGCACATCGACGGATCGCCCGTCTGGGTCGAGATGCCCCCGCTCGGGCAGGAGCTGATCGAGCGTTACGGCCCGCTGCCGTGGCTCGACATTCAGTGGGGCTGGGCGCTGCTCGGCGTCGTCCCCTGGGACCAGGTCTGACGGCCAGTCCAGCGGTGCAGAGCCGCCGTCCTCGGGCGGCCGAGTGGGCGGGACGCCGCGGTTGGCCTCCGCGACGTCCCGAGCGGTGACGATCCGGACGCCGCCGGCCTCCGGCCGGGCCCCCTCGGCGAGGGCCGTGGTCGCGTCGAGCCGCAACCCGGCGGCCCGATCCTGCGCAACGGTGTCCACTTCGGTGAGAGTTGCGACCACCGCGCGGCGGACATGATCCGGGTGTGCTCCGGTCGACACCCGCACCACGGCGCCATCGACGGCGTACTGGATGGTGGCGACGGGCACGAGCGGCGCGTCCGCCGGAGGGTCGGTCAGCTCGATGCGTACCCGGTAGGGACCGTCGAGCGTATCCAGGGTGATGGTGCCGACGCCCGGGTCGACACTCGCCCCGCTGGGCAATGGATCCGCCGTCAGTGCGGCGTCCACGGCGGCCGAGGTACGCCCCGCGTCGGCGACGAGCAGCGCGCCACCGAAGGTGGTACCGGCGGCAGCCCGCCGCAGATCGGGCCCGTCGGCAGCGGTCGCGGGGCCGGCAGTGCCCGGTCCCGGAGGGTCACCCGGGCCGGTGCGCCCGACGTCCCCAGCCGTGTCGTCCGGTTGCGTCAGGCGGTCGGGTCCGCCTCGGGCCATACCTGCCGACCCTTGATCCTGCCCTCGCGTCGCGCCTGCGCGTACTCCTCCATCATCCGGCGCGGCGGCAGGCTGGAGTGCACTGTGATCACTCCCGACCGGTCGATGATGTAGCTGCCCTGACCCACGTGCATCCCCGAGGCCCGCTCCTGCTCCGAGAGTCTCTCCCGGGCCAGCCAGCCGAACTCGAACTCCCGAAGCGTGATCGGATTCCCGGTCCGCAGCAGTCGGCTGATCAGCGTCAGCGCCTCGTCCTCGGTCAACTCGCCCCTCTCCGTCAGGCACCATCATCGCCCAGAGGGCGCGGGTTTCCCGCACATCGGCGGCCGGCATCTCCATCGACGTCGTCCCGGTCTGCGGATCCCACCACACCGGCGCGTCGACGCCAGCCGGGAAGACGATCACGAAGGCGTGCGAGCTGTCGACCTCGGGCCGGCCAGCGTCGTCGAGCACGACGTTTCCGGCAGCATCGAGGAGCAGCCAGTCCGCCACCACCAGCGCCGACGCTCCCGGGCCGGCGCTCGCCACCTGCCGGTAGAGATCCGCGTACTGGGCGGCGACCGCGTCCGTACGGGCGGACGGGTCCGTCGGCAGGCTGCCGGGACCGCCGATCCACTGCCCGCCGATCCACGCTTCGGCGCGCTCCGGCCCGCCTCGCTCGCCGGTGACGCGGTCGATCGAGCCGTCGTCGAACCGGTCCGCCCATCGCGGCACCGACACCTGCGGGTTGCCGTGGAAGCTGGCCAGTGCCGCCAGCGACGAGTCGATGCAGTTGTTGGAGCGGCCAGCCTGCTCCGGCCCGCCGTCGTTGACCAGTCGCCCGTACGGGTGGGTCGACGGGTCCGCGAAGATCGCGTACCCCTGCGGGGTCTCAAGGCTCGCCGCGAGATCGTCCTGGAAGCCTGGATCCTCCAGCGGCGCCAGCTCACCCGGGCCGAACCGGCGGCTCTCCGGCAATGACGGGGCCGGGGTGGTGGTGAGCGCGCCATCCGTCGATACGCTGCCGTCATGGCCACGTCCGCCGACCTCTACGCCGCCATTCTCGCCCATCCCGACGACCTCGACCTGCGGCGACGCTACGCCGACACCATCGAGGCCACCGACCCCGAGCACGCCGAGCTGATCCGCCTCGACCTCGACGGAGTCCGCAACACCCGGGAGGCGATGCTCCTGCACCGGCGGGTTCGCCAGCGGCTCGCCGCCGGCGTCGACCACCTTCTCATCGACTGGCGGATCCGCAACGGTCTGATCGAGTCCGTCACCATGACGGCCCGCACCTTCGTCGACCACGGCGGAGAGATCTGGGCGCGCCATCCCGTCCGCCACCTGGTCCTGGTCGAGGCCACCGGACTCATGTCGGACGTCGCCCAGGTCGGCTACCTCGACCGCCTGGTCGCCCTCGACCTGCGGGGCAACCCGATCGGCGACGACGGGCTCGCCATCCTCGTCAACTCGCCGCACCTGTGTCGGCTCCGCTGGTTGGGTCTGGCGCGCTGCGACATCGGTCGGGCCGGGGCCGAGGCCCTGGCCGCCACCGGCAACCTTCCCGCTCTGCGCTACGTCGACCTGCGACGCAATCCCGTCGACGTCACCGCCCGGGGCCACGGACAGGACGTCGACGGCAAGCCCATGTCCGTCGAGATGCCCCCGCTCGGGGAGGAACTGATCGCCAGGTACGGAGCCCTGCCCTGGCTCGACGTCCAATGGGGATGGCGCTGGCTCGGCGTCGGTTGGGAGGAGGTCTGAGGCGTCCGACCCGAACGGGAAACCGGATGTGGTCGGACCGTCACCTGGTGTGGCCGGCGGCGACGTCGGCCGGTTGGCCTCGGCGATCCGTTGAGCATGGAACCGGATACTGGGCGCGATACCCCGAGAGTCAGCCGGCAGAGCCCCGGCCTGGCGGCGGATCGCATCCAACACCGTCTCGTCGACCCTGCCGAGCACTGGGCCAGCCACACTTGCCGCTCCGAGAACGCGTAGCTGACCACTGCCGTCGTGAAGGCCCAGCACGTCGGCTACGCCTAGCGGATCGGTCGCCGGCCCTTCGATGGGGGCGAGGTCGAGATCGGGCAGCAGGCCGGCGACACCTCCCGGGAACTCGGCCGCCTGGCCGATCGAGAGCACCACCCGGTCGTACGTCTGTCGGCTGCCGTCGGTGAACTCCACCAGGAAGCCACCCTCGACGGTGTGCCGGAGGCTGACGATCTCCCGCAGTGAGCGTTCGACCTGGTTCTGCACCGTGTCGGCGTAGGCACCGATATCGGGCAGCGTGTTCCGCCGGTTGTAGCCGCCACCGAAGCTGTGCCGCAGGCGCGCCTCCGCGTCCTGGGTCGGATCACCGGTGAGCTGGTCGGGCGGCGGGTCCATCGCCCGAGCCGACCAGTCGACGCTCGCGGCGGGCGACGCCACTGCCTGCTCGATGTCCCACGCGCCGGAGGCGCCCGCGCCGAAGACCAGCACCCGGTCACCGGGGCGGTAGGCATCGGCGAGGTTCTGCCCACCGAAGTCGACCGGCGGGACGGACGGCCGGGGATCACTGAAGGACCCGTCCGGGGCGAAGCCCAGCCGGGCCCCGACCTCGGCCGGCACGGCACCGGCATCCACCCGCGTACCGTCCGGGTCGAGAACCTGGCCGGTGGTGACGTCCACGGCGTAGCCGGACGTCGGGTCGACCACCAGCGGATCGGTGGGTCGCCCGGTCAGATCCGCCAGCAGCGGCAGATCCGACCGACTGGTGCCGGGACCACCGAGCACGGCCCGGACGGGCGGCGGCAGGCTCTCCGGCGCGATCGGGTTGCCGTCCGGATCCTGAAACAGCGCTGCGCTGCCGGAGCGGTCGACCCGGTAGCCGGTGGTCGGGTCGACGTAGCTGCCGGTGACGTCGGCCGACACGCTCGGTACCCGGGACGGTCCCGGCCCGCTGGCGATGTCGACGGAGGTGGTGTAGATGTCCCGGCCGTTGACGGTCACCCGGAAGTTGGCGCCGTCGGGCCAGCCGGCGGCGTCGGCCGGGCGGGGGGTGATCGAGGTGGCGGTGCCCTGGTAGGTCGGCATGCCCGAGAGCGCCCGCGCCGCGCCCACCGCGTCGGCGAAGACGTCGGAGGGAGTGAACTGGGTGCCCTCCTCCGCCAGGTCGCCCGGCTGGAACGGCAGGCCGGGCAGCTCCAGCTCCGACGGGATCTGTCCCATCAACAGCGCCTGGCGTTCCGCCCACGGGTCGTGTCCCTGCGAGATGCAGAGCACCGGCGGCAGGCCGTGACCGGCGTCCGCAGCGGCCCCCATGGTGACGAAGTCGGCGGTCGCGGCCCAGCCACCACCGATGACGAGCCGGTCGAAGACGTGGTCGGGGGCCACGCCCAGGGTGGCGTCCGCCCTGGCGGTCAACGCGAGGTCGGCCTGGTCACGCAGCTCGGTGGCCTGTTGCGCCCAGGCGCGCGCCTCGGCGCGGACGGCCGACTGGGCCGCCCTGATGTCCGCCACGAGCTGCTGCCCGTCGCTCTGCGCGAGCCCGATCAGGCTTTCCACCTCGGCGGCGAGCGGGCCCAGGTGATGATGGATCAAGTCGAGGCGGGCGCGGGCCGCCTCCGGCCCGACGACCGGCGTGTTGCTGCCGAGCCCGTGCACGAGGTGCGCCGGTTCCTGTTCGAGGAGGCCGGAGGCGACGAGCAGGCTCAGCGCCTCGGCGCGGAGTTGACCGGCGGTTCCCGGATCGGTGGCAGCGGAGCTGTCGGCGAGCACCACCCGCAGCTCGGCCAGCCGGCCGATGTCACGCGCGGTCGGCACGCGGGTGCCGTCGCCCTCCGGTCGGGCGCCCTCGGCGAGTGCGGTGGTGGCGTCCAACCGCAGTCCTTCGGCCCGTTGCTGGGCGAGCGTGTCCACTTCGGCGAGCGCCGCCGCCACCGCCCGCCGGACGTGATCCGGGTGGGCGCTCGTCGACACCTGTACGACGGCCCCGTCGGTGGTGTAGCGGATGGCGGCCACCGGCGCGACCGACGCGTCCGCTGTGGCCGGGGTCAACTCGACGCGTACCGGATAGGGACCGTCGAGGGTGTTCAGGGTGACTGTGGCGGCGGCCGGATCGGCACTGGCCCCGTCCGGCAGCGGCCCGGTGGTGAGGGCCGCCTCGACGGCGATCGAGGTGCGCCCCGGGTCGGCGTCGAGCAGCGCGCCACCGAAGGTCGTACCGGCTGCCGCACGCCGCAGGTCGGGGCCGTCAGGGTCGGCTGCGGACCCGGAGTCGACCGGCGGCAGCGGCGGACCGTCCACACCTGATGGCGCGGCGTCCCCGGCCGTTCCGACCGGCGGTGTCAGGCCGTCGACTCCTCCGTCGGCCAGACCTGTCGACCCGTCATCCGGCCCTCTCGGCGGGCCTGCGTGTACTCCGTGATCAGCAGCGGTACCGGCAGACTCATCTGGACTGTGATCACTCCCGTCCGGTCGATGATGTAGCTCCCGTGGCCCAGTTGTCTGCCCTCCGCCCGTTCCGGTGGTGACAGCTGCTCCTTCGCCAGCCAGCCGAACTCGAACGGATGCAGCTCGATCTCGTTCGCCGTGCCCAGCAGGCGTCTGATCAGCGTCAGCGCCTCGTCCTCCGTCATCCGAAACCCTTTCCGCCATGGTCTCCATCGACCACAGCGCATACGTCTGCGACAGGTACGCGGCCGGGGGCTGCGGCCACGTCGTCCCTCGTTGCGGATCCCACCAGACCGGCCCGTCGGCACCCTCCGGAAACACCACGACGAAGGCGTGTGAGTCCTGAACCTGCACCTGCCCTCGGTCGAGGACGAGTTCACCCGTGCGGGAATCCGTCCTGACCCATTCGGCCACGACGAGGGCCGACGAACCCGGACCGGCCGCCGCGACACGCTGATGAAGCTGCGAGTACTGCTCGGCGACCGCCGCCGCGTGCTCGGCCGGGGTCGTGGGCAGCCCCTCCGACCCGCCGGACCAGTCGACGCCGAGCCATTCCTCGGCACGGTCCAGCCCACTCGCCTCGCCGGTGACGGTTTCGATCGAACCGTCCGGGCGGATGTCCGGCCAGCGGGGGAAGGACACCCGGGGGTCCCCGAGGAAGCTGGACAGCGCCGAGAGTGCGGATTCCAGGCAGTTGTTGGCCCGCCCCGGCTGGCTCGGACCGCCGTCGTTGACCAGTTGTCCGTACGGGTGGGTGGAGGGGTCCGCGAACAGGACGTACCCATCCGCCGTACGCAGGCTCTGCTCGACGTCCCACTGGTAACCCGGGTCCTCCAACGGTGCCAGCTCACCCGGCCCGAGCCGCCGGGTCTGCGCCAACCCGTGGTCGGTGTCGAGCGGCACCGACGACGGAACCCCTGGTGCCTCCGGCGAACCTGGGCCGGCGTCGCCCAGCACTTCCGGACCGTTCTGAGCACCTGGGACGTCTGCGGTCAGCCCCCCGAGCGGCAGATCTCCGTCAGCTCGTCCTCCGTCGGCAGCGGCACCGTCGCGAAGTGCGCCACCTGGCGCTCGGCCGTCGCTCGGTCGACCTGCTGGATCTCGTGGCGTTCCGGATTCGCCCACAGGATTGCCGCTGCCACGTCGGGCCGGAACGTCCACGCTCGCTTCGGCCGATCCCAGATCACCGCCTGGGTCGGCCCGGTGCTGTCCGCCTCCGCGATCAGGTTTACCGGCGGGCCGCCCGGATCCTCCGGTCTCCGGAGGAGGAAGTAGCCGAACGTCAGCGGCGCCATGCACGCCCCCCATCAGGTCAGGGTCCAGACCCGGCAGGTCGGACGCGGCCAATCCTCGCGCGGCGAGCACGTCGGCGAACGTCAGGCCCTGCTGTCCGAGCCAGTCGAGGTACGACTCCCGGATACTCGCCTGCCGGGGCGACGCCATCCACTTGGCGAAGCTGGTGTCCTTCGGCGTGTCGAACCGGGCGCTGTCCATGCCCCCCGGCATGCTCGCCGCGATCCCGTCGGCCTTGTTGACGGCCAGGATGTCGAGGAACGCGTGTACGCGGGCGGCCGGCGACTGCGCCGGGTCACGCATCACCTCGTACTGGTCATGGGTCTGCTTGCCGACGTTGTAGCTGGTGTCGGTCGGGAACTGCAACTCGAAGGTACGCCCGGACGGTGCGGTGAGCGTGCAGTTCAGGCCGAAGAAGCGGTTACCGGCGTGCCAGAAGTTCTTCAGGTCGGTGACCTGGTAGCCCTGGGCCTCCAACGAGGCGAGGAGCGCACCCACCGCCGGCCCGTACGCCTCGGACTCCGGTCCCCGCACCGAGAACCGCACCACGTCGTTGACGGTGTCCAGCGCCGAACCGATGTCGTACCCGAGTGGCTCCAGCTCGGTGCGGAACTTGCGGGCCAGGGACTCGGCGCTCTTGACGCGGTGCTGCTCGCCGAGTGTGCTGAGCGCGTCCGCGCCGGTCAGCCCGAGTTGCGCGTTCACCTCGGCGTGGAGGCTGTGCAGGTCGGCGACGATCTGGTCGGCATCGGTCTGCGCCTCGGTCAGGGCGTCGAGCAGAGTGGCCTGGTCGGTGTCCGGCAGCCCGTTCAGATAGAGACTGTCGGGTGTGGCGTCAGTATCGCTCAGTCCGCCGGGTTCGGGGCCGGCCAGACCTGCCGGCCGGTGATCCGGCCCTCCCGTCGGGCCGCCGCGTACCGTTTCATGATCAACGGTGGTGGCAGGCTGGGATGCACGGTCACCACTCCCGTCTGGTCGATGATGAAGACCCCCTGGCCCAGTTGCCGGCCCTGCGTCCGCTGCTGCGGGGAGAGCGTCTCCTGGGCCGCCCAGCCGAACTCGAACGGGAACACCGCTACCGGGTTGTCGGTCCCCAGCAGCGTGGTCATCAGTTGCCGGGCTTCCTCCCTGCTCATCGGCATGGGCGGGCTGCACCTCCATCGACCACAGGTTGTGCGTCAGTCCAACATAGTCGCCGGGCAGCGGATCGGTGGTGGTGCTGCCGAACTGGGGATCCCACCACACCGGCCCGTCCGCGCCCTCGGGATAGACGAGCAGAAAGACGTGCTCACCGGCCGGCTGCGTGTTGCCCTCGGCATCGAGCAGCGGGTCGCCGGAGTTCTCGTCGAACTGGGTCCAGTCGACGGCGACGACCGCCGCCGCGCCCGGGCCGGCGTCACGAACACGCTGGTAGAGCTGCTCGAACTGGTCAGCCAGCGCGGCCGACCGCTCGGCGGGCGTACCCGGTAGGGCGTCGTTGTCGCCGGTCCACTCGCCGCCGAGCCAACTTTCGATCCGGCCGAAGCCGTCCAGTTCACCGAGCGCCGCGTCGACGGTGCCGTCGTCGAGCCGGTCCGGCCACCGCGGGTACGAAACCTGCGGATCGCCGTAGAAGCCGGCCAGCGCCGCGAGGATGGTGTCGACACAGTTGTTGGCCCGACCGGGCTGATCCGGCCCGCCGTCGTTGATCAGCTGACCGTACGGATGGGTCGAAGGGTCGGCGTAGACCTGGTAGCCATCCGGCGTCCGCAGGCTGTCCTCGACATCGTCCTGATACTGCGGGTCCTCCAGTGGTGCCAACTGCTCCGGCCCGAACTGCCGCGTGTCGGGCATCGGCCAGCCCTGCATGTCCGGCCAGACAGCCGGAGCTGGGTTTCCATCGGCGTTCGCCTGCGGCACGCTCTCGGTGCCCGGGCCGGGATCGTTCGCGGGGATCGGGGCAGGATCGTTCGCGGGTTTCGGGCCGCCCGGTGTCACATCCGAGTCACTCGGGTCGGCGGCGGCGCCGGGCCGGCCGGTCGGGGTGGTGTTCTGGTTCCGACTGTCCGTCGGCACGTCAGCGGTCGAGGCCGGCGGGACCGGTGCCGGCACGCTGAATTCGGGCACGGCGTCACTGACCGGATCACCCTCGGCATCCAGCACGATCGACCAGACGCCATCTACCTCACCGGCGTAGAGCGGGGCGACGTCGGAAACCACACCACGCTGCCCGTCAACCCAGATGATTGTGCCGTTGTGGTTCACGGCGTTCCAGGTATGGGCACGGCCACTACCGCCCGGCCACTGGCCGATGATGAGGGCAGCAGCCCCGGGACCAGCCGCACGAAGAGCCTCGGCGACCGCATCCAAGGCGGGAGAGCCACTGCCGTTGTGTCCGAAACTGGACCCTAGTGCCTGTTCCTGTCGGGCGGTGCTAGCCCGCTCCACCTCGGCTGAAGGGACTGTCGCCGCCGCCACGTCGGGCCGTCCGTACCACGCAGACAGTACGGAGAGCCCAACGTCGGCGCAGTTCGCGTCGCGACCTGGGACGGTCGGTCCGCCATCGTTGAGCAGCCCGGCCCACGAGCCGAGCCGTGGATCCGGGTGCACGGCGGGTCGACCGGTGGCCGGATCCCGAGGAACGGCTGCATCGAGCGCAGCCTGGTCGGCTGGATCGGGCGGCAGCAGACCCTCTGGCTGCCCGTACGGCCGGCCGTCGCTCAGCGGGAGCCCGTTGCCAATTACACCAGGTACGGACGGCTGATAAACATTGACGTCCCGATCCGGGTCGGTGATCGGTTCGATATTGAACGCCGGCAGGAAGTGCGCGCACGATCGGCACGGCGGCCGGTAATGCCCAAGCTCGTACGTGACCCCGCCAGATCTAGCCGGCCTGACCTGGTGCGTGACGATCTTGGCACCCTGCAGCGCGTCCAGGGCGTACTGCTCGAAGGTGCCGGGCTCCCCCGTGTTCTGCCATTGCTGTTCCAGTACATAGAGCTGATCGGACACCAGGGCTACCTCGGCACACTTACCGTGCCCGCCGCCTACTCCGTCGACAAGTCTCGCCGCTATTTGGTCCAGGGCAGCCTGCGCGAGCGGGTGCACCCGGGGCTGTGTGGGCGGTTTCGTTGCCTTGTCCGCGGTCATGCTGGTGTGCGTCGTGATCTCGCCGTTGGGCATCAGCAGTGCACCGGCCATGCCGGGTTGCTTGCTCTTGGAGACCGAGGCGGCCTTCACCTCTCGCCGGACGGTCTCGGCCAGTGTCCGTGACGCCTCGATCAACGCGCGCTCGGCTTCGGGGCCGTTCGGATCACCGTCGACCGAGGTCGGAGCCAGCTGCCAGCTGTGGGTACCGCGCCCGGTCTGCCCTTCGGCGCGTTTGAGGGTCTGCGGGTCGACCGGGCCGGTCGCGGTCTCGGGACCGGGGTTCGTCGGCCCGCTCTGGAGGGTGCCGCTGCTGGTCGGCACCGGGATCACCACCGGACCGTCGGTGCTCTGCTGCGCCTGGTCGGTCCGCTCAGGGTTCGGGTACGCGGCGGTGTCCGTGCCGGCGGGGTGAGTGGCGTCGACAGGGGACGTCGTCGGCTCGGTGCCCGCCGTCTGTGCGGGCACCGTCGGAGCGGACGGCTCGGCTGGCACAGGCGTCGTGTCCGGCCGAACGCTGGACGGAGTCTGTTGGGCCGGGGTCTGCTGAGCCGGTGTTGCCGGCTGCTGGGTGGGCCTGACCTGCTGGGTGGGTCCGGCAGGCTGAGCCGGGTTGGTCGTGTTCGGACCAGCGGCTGGTGCGAGGGAGATCGAGCCTGCCGTGTTCGCCGCTGTCGGATTGACTACCGGTCCGGCCGGCGTGCCCCGGCCGGGCGTCGGTTGCGTGGCGGTGTTGCCGGAGGGCTGCTGGGTGCTCGTGGTCGGTGTACTGCTCGTGGTCGGTGTCGAGGCGCTCGAGGTGTTCGCCACCTGCTGGCCGGTCGTGACGGGTGTGCCACCGGCGGGCGCCGGGTTCGTCGTGGTGGTCGGGCCCGTGGGCGCGGGGGTACCGGGAGCTGTCCCTACCGTCGGAGCGGTGGGCGACGCCGTTACCGGGGCTGCGGCAGGCGTACCCGGCAGCACTGCAGGTGGTGCGTCCGCGTTGACGGAAGGACTTGGCGCGTCGACCGACCCGGCGTCGGTGAGGGCTCGCACCGGGCTGTCGGTCACCGTTGCACCGGACTGGGTAGAGCCGTCGCTGGGCGGCGCGGCAGTCACGTCCGACGGTGCGTCCGTGACCAGTCCACCGTCGGCCCGAATCGTCGCTGCGGTCGTTGTCCGGTCGCTCACGCTGGTGTCGGTGTTGGTACCCGTGCTTGTCCGGTCGGCGCCAGGTGATTCGGCGACCGGCGCACTCCGGCCTTCCGGCCCGCCTTTCTGGTCGTTGGTGGCGGTGCCGCCATCCCCGACGCCGTCGCTGACTGCCGGAGTGTCGTCCGGCGTCGTGGCAGCCACGTCGCCGGGCACAGCCACCGGGATCCCGGTAGAGCCATCGACTCGCGACGGGTCGGCGACCGTGGCCGTGTCCCCGGTCGGTACACCGCCGTCCACCACCGGTGCACCGGAACCATCGTTCGTCGGCGCCACCGAACCGTCCGCCGACGGAGGCGCCAGGCTGATCGAGCCCGCTCCGCTGTCGGGGACCGTACCGGCACCGTTCTGGGCCGCGCCACCGCCCATGTAGGTCGTGCCGGTCCCCGAGGTACCGCCCGCGCCACTGGAACTGCCGGCACCATCCGTGCCGGAACCACCGACGCCCGCCCCGGTGTCGCCACCGGAGGCAGCCGCCGAGCCCTCCTTCGATGCCGCTCCCATGCTGGCACCGGCACCTGACGTGGAGCCACCGCCCGTCGAGCCGGAGCCCGCGCCGTTGACACCTCCGCCCAGGTCGCCGAGGCCGTTTGCACCTCCGACACCGACGCCCGGGTCGACCCCGCCAACCGGGCCGGCATTCGGCGCGACGTCGATCCCCAACTTGCCGAGGCCCCAGTTGGTGATCCGCGCGCCCAGATTGCCGGTGGCACCGCCGGCGAGGGTCGCGCCGGTGCGGCCGGCGCCACTGGTGAAGCCACCCAGAAAGGCGTTGGCTCCCGGCATGGCCCACTGCCCGTTGATCGTGCCGTTGGCGAGCACACTGGCAGCCGGCGAGATGACGGCGTTCTGAGCACCGGACGCGAGGCTCGTGCTGCCCCAGCGGACCACGCCGCTGCCTCGGAAGGAGAGCTGGGAAGGGCTGAACGAGAAAGGCATGCGGGGTGCCGCTCGTCGGCCGGCCCAGTTCATGCCGGTGCCGAGTACCGCGCCGTAGCCACCACCCACGCCGGCCGTCAGGGTCCGGTTGCCGTCCCACTGCCGCCGCTCGCCGGTGCGCATCTGGTACGCCTGGGCACCGACGTCGATGATCAGTTCCTCGCCGATCTCCTCCACCAACTCACGGCCGAGGTGATTGAGGCCCCGCCGGAAACCCTGGCTGCTGGCCATCTGGCCGAGCCGTGTGCCGGCCATCCGCAGCGCGGCTCGCATTCCCGCCCGGGTCAACAGTTGCCGACCCATCTGAGCAACCAACCGCCGGAAGGCGATCGTCACCGCCTGCCTACCGCCAGCCAGGATGCCGGGAATGGCGCCGGCGGACACCCCGCCCAACCAGGCCATCAGGAGCGCGACAAAGACCGCGATGACGGTGATGATGACCGCGATCAGCACGGTCAGCTTCGCGTACTCGATCTCCTGGGCGGCCTGGTCACAGCCGGCGGCGTACGCGGCGGAGATCTCCTGAATCAGTGGCAGGCCGGTGTTCGGGTCCACACCGATCTGGTTCCACAATCCCCCGAATGCCTCGCCGGCACCGCCGCCCCAGCTCTGTAGGATCCTCATGACCGCGGGATCGGCCTGGCCAAGCGTTTCGCCGACCGCATCGGCCAACGCCTGCCACGCGTCGGCCAACTCCCGCATCCGGTCCTCGTCGCCGCTGGGCCACGCCTCTCCGGCGCTCGCCCAGCAGATGGCGTCCCAGACCCACGCGTACTCGCCCAGCGAGTTCCTGGGATTGACTATCGCCACCCCTGAAGCCCCTCAGTCCGATGTCGGCCCGTAGCGGGTGAGCTGCTACTTGTCGTCTCCGCCGAACAGCGTCTTGACCATGTCGTCAGTGTCGACGGTGCCCTCGACCGCCCCCTTGACGGTGGGCCCCAGCACCTCGACCAGCGGCACCAGGTCCGCCGTGAGGTCGAGGACCCGCTGCGCCGGCTGATCGTCGCCACCGAGGTAGTTCTTGTTGAACTCGTTGCCCGGCTCGTCGTCCCCCCAGGGCCGGTCGCTGTTCAGCCCCCCGATGGTCGCGGCGAGGTTCTGCCAGGTTGTGGCGAGCCGAGCACCCGCCGCACCGAGTTCGTTGGCGCCCTCCAGGGCTGCGTCGGGCTTGACGAAGGTCTCGCGCAACTCACTCATCGTCTTTCCTCCCCGGGCAGATCGCTGTCCAACTGACGGAAGATGCCGTCGAGGTCGTGATCGATGTATGCCTGGAACTGACTGTCCGGTACGAACGGTCGAACCAACTTCTCGACCTCGGCCATGGCCTGCTCGGTAGCCCGCCGAATAGTCTCGGTGACCGTGGCGGAGAGCTCCTTCGAGTTGGGCCGGCGGTAGATACGCGGATCGAACTCGACCTTCGTCACCTGACCACGAGGCCCGACCGTGACGGTGACCAAGCCGTCTTCGGAGGTGACGGTCGCCTTCACCGTCTTGAGCTGTTGCTGCAGGTCGCCGACGCCGGAGCGCATCCGCTCGAACTGCGCCATCAGCTCGTCGGCACGGGCGCGCAGCGCCTGTACGTCCATGGCGTGTTCCTCCCGCGCAAGTCCCCAACCGCCGCTCACGCCCGGGCGTGACAACTCGACCATACTGAATGGGCACGACTTCGGCGTGCCCGGTCCGACGTCGGCCCGCCGCTAGGATGCAGCGGGGCCGGTTGACGGGAGGCGTGCAGACATGGGCCGAGACCGTCCTATGGCGACGTTTGCGCTGATGGGAACGCTGCTGACCGCAGCTCTGACGGTTCCCGTCGCAAGCCCGGCGGCCGCCGCACCGGCGATTTGCGATAATCCGAGCGATCCGGGAGAGGTCAACACCGAGACGCCCTGGCATCAGCGGTGGCTCGCTCCGCAGCGGGTGTGGCCGTTCAGCACCGGCGCGGGAGTACGGGTCGCGGTCGTCGACTCCGGTACCGACAGCAGTCACCCGCAGTTGGCCGGTCGGGTGACCACCGGCTTCGACGCCCTGCGCGGCACCCCCGGAGGCGACGTGGACTGCGTGTCCCACGGCACCGCCGTGGCCAGCATCATCGCCGCCGGTCAGCGGGACGGGGTCGGCTTCCACGGTCTGGCGCCGGACGTCACGATCGTGCCGATCCGGGTCAGTGAACGCAACGCCGACGAGGGCCCGGGCGCGGGCGGCGACACCGTCACCGGAGCCGTCTTTGCGCAGGCCATCCGACATGCGGCCGACGACGGTGCCGACGTCATCAACCTGTCGGTGACGCTGTACCGGCCGGACCCTGACGTTGAGCAGGCCGTCCGGTACGCGCTGAAGAAGGACGTGGTGCTGGTCGCCGCCGCCGGCAACCAGCATCAGGACGGTGCCCGTCCCGATCCGGTGCCCTACCCCGCGGCCTATGACGGGGTGATCGGCGTGGGCGCCATCGACCAGTACGGCGCCCGGATCCGGCAGTCCCAGATCGGGCCGTACGTGGACATCAGCGCTCCGGGCGGTGCGGTGGTGGCGGCTACCAGGCTGGTCGGACACAACACCTACGACGGAACGAGCTTCGCCGCTCCGATGGTGAGTGCGACCGCCGCACTGATCCGCGCGGCAGAGCCGAACCTGTCGGCCCGCGAGGTCACCAGACGCCTTCTGGCCACCGCCGATCCGGCCCGGGGCGACGCGACACGCGGCTACGGCAGCGGGGTGGTCAACCCGTACCGGGCCGTCACCGAGCGACTGACCACCGGGGCCCCGGTGGCCCAACCGCCACTGCCCGAAGTGCCGTACGACGCAGCGGCACAGGCCCGCGCGGACCGCTGGGCGGTCTTTGGCCGGCTGGCCCTCTGGATAGGCCTCACGCTGGCGACGGTCGCGGTCGGCGTCGCGGTGCTGGCCACGCTGCTGCCGCGCGGCCGTCGCACCCGTTGGCGGCCCACCCGCCCGTCGGCGCCGCCCCGGACCGAGCCCGAGATCGACGAACCCGAGGAGATCTTCTTCCGGGTGCCGGATTCGATGCCACCCGGTTGAGCGCGGCGTCGCCGCCGCCGGTCACCGGTTGGCAAGGCTGCTGCGGCGCAGACGGTGATGGCCCGGCGCGGGGCCGGGCCATCGGTGCTGCGTTCCCGGTTTCAGCCGCCGAACTTCGCGCGGTTCGCCGCCTCGCGGGCCTGCATCTTCCCGGCCGACTCACGAAGCGCCTTCTCGATCCGACCGAGCAGGTCACGAAGGTCGTTGGCGGCCGACTCCCACTCGGTCTGCCGCTGGAAGTACGCCTCGCGGGCGTCGCCGTCCCAGGTGGCCAGCAGCGGCGCGATGCCGGACTTGAGCCCGTCCAGCTCACCGGTCATGTTCCGGACCGCACCACTGCAGCTGTCGGCGGCGGCGTTCAGCCCGGCGAAGTTGTACCGAATCTCCGTCATGAGTGTCTCCCCCGTCAGAGCTTCAGCGCCGCGGTGATCTGACCGGCGGTGGCACCCGCGCCATCCATGTCGGCCCGGATCTCCTCGTCACTTACGTCGTAGTCCTTACCCGCAGACCCGACCGCCTCGGCGATCGCCCGCAGCGCGACGTTGAGGCGGGCCATGTCCTGGTCGAACCGCTCACGCACCTGCTGGAAGGAACCGGCACCAGCGCCCTTCCACTGGTCGTACAGCGGCGCGAGCTGGTCCATCAGCGAGTTGAGATTGCCGGTGAGCCGATCGGCGACGGCATCGACGTCACCTTCGGTCTTCAGCATCAAGCCGGTGTCGGTGTTCATCGACATGACGGAAGTCACCCCCGTCCTCAAATGATCGCCCCGACTCACCAGGGCGTCCTGTCAGTCGGTGCTCGCGCACCATCGTCTTACGAACGGTAACGGGTCGTGTCCAGCCCGCGCTAGACCATTGCCCGCCACGCTTTTCCAATGTGGCTGGTCAGGTCACTCCGGGTCGAGCGCGAGTTTCGCCGTGGTGGGATCGAGTACCGGTCCTGCGGGCAGCCGGACCACCAGGCTGGCGGGCAGCCGTACCGGCTGCAGTTCCGAGTAGCCGAGGATGGCGGGCACGCCCGCGGAGGCGAGCGGGTAGCGGTGACCCAGGTCGGTGACCAGATTGAGGGTGCCCGTCTCCTGGTCCGGGGAGGAAACGGCGGCGACCAGCACGCCGTGACCCGGCTCGATGACGACCCGATCGGCGAGCGGGATCCCGTCGCCGGTCTGCTCGCCGGTGCGTACCGGCTCACGCACCGGTTGGACCTGCGCGTCGAGCAGCAGCGTCGGCTCATCCGCGCCCGGTCGGTAGGCCGCGCAGATCGCCGGCTGGTCGCCGGCCAACCGGGCGATCTCCGGCCGCTGCTCCGGCGCGCGATGCCGCCCCTGGGCCGGCGCGGCTGCCTTGGGCGCCACGGCGGCGGTGCCGGCGGCCAGTTCGACCGGGTAGGGCCTCGCCTCTCCCGGGTACGCCAACTGGGTCTCCCCGTCGGCCATCACCACATCCGCCTGGACAGGTGTGATCGGCACCAGCTCCGTCCGTTCGGCGAGGTAGTACTGACGGCTGCCACCCTGGCTCTCCACCACGAAGACCTGGCCGACCCGGGCGTCCGGCAACGCCGTCGAGGGTGTCCCCCGGCCGACCACCCGCCGAGGCGCGATCGGCTCTCCGGCCGGCAAGGCGTTCAGCCACGCCCCGCCCACCTCCACCACCGGCTCGGCGCTCATGGTGAGACCCTCCAAGACGATCTTCTCGCGGCGGATCTCGTACCGGTGGTCGCGCCAGACCAGATGCAGCCGGTCGGTCTTGCGGTCGCGCACCAGCAGCGCGCTGTCGCCCGGTTCCCGCCCGCCGCCGGGTGCCCGTCCAACGGTGAGCACGGTGGTGGCGACGATACCGCCGGCCGCGTTACGCGCCGGCTGGGTGCAGAGGGTCCAGGGTCCGTCCAGGATGCGGCCGGCCGGAGGCAGCGCGTCCGGGGCGAACGGGATGCCGATGCTTGGGCCACGTGGGGTGCCGACCAGCGAATTGCGGGAGACCGAGACGGTCGGTGCCGCAGTCTCCATGGCAAGAAGGGCGGACGCGTAGTTGAGCACCGGATGCAGCCGGCCCTCCCGGTACAGGTAGCGGGTGCCGGTCTCCTTCTCCAGAATGACCGCGCCGCCGTCCTTCCACTTGGTCGCGCCGCCGGGACGCAGCAGGCCGTACACCCCCACCGCGGCAAGGCAGAGCACGGCCACCATGATGCTGGCAAAGCCCGCACCACCGAGCCGGCGGAACGGTGCCGCCTCGGGATCGGGCTCGCGCGCCACCAGCGCGGAGGTCATCCGCTGGACGAAGAACTGGTACGACTGGACCTGGTCCCGCCGCGACGGCATGGCAGCCTCCCCTGGCGTACGCCGGCACGGTCACGAGCGCCGGACCGCGGTGCCTACCATAGGCACGGCGTCGAGCCGACCGGTGCCCGCATCCGGCGTCGGCCGGCGGAACCGACGACGGCATCCCGAGGAGTCCTTCGATGATCAGCCGCGACGAGGCCCTGGCCATCGCCCGCGCTTGGGCCCGTGCGGGCAATCCGGGGCCCGCGCCCGAAGTGGACCTGTACGAGTTCGACCTCGGCTACGTCGCCTGGCGCGTTCTCCCGGCCGCGCCTCCCACTGAGGGGCCACCCGCCCCGCCTTCTGCCACCGGGTACCCCCTAGCCGTCGTGGACCGGGAGACCGGCGAGGTGTCCCAGTGGCGCTCACTTCCTCCGTCACTGGTTGCCAAGGAGTACACGCAGCACCGCGCCGCCGAGGGGCGGTTTCCGCCCGACGTGCGGCACGTGTTGGACAAGGCAGGCTGGTATCCCGGTCGTGACTTCTCTGCCGGGGTGAATCACTGGATGGTCCGCTTCGCCGACGAACTGGCCGGGTTGGAATGCCCACCGGTCGTCCGGGCGGCACTTGTCGAATTCGGTGGCCTCCAACTACCTCAGTTCGGTCGGAGCGGCCGACCGGGCGGCGGCTTCATGAGCTTCATCCATCCCACTCGAGGTGGCGTGGTCACGGAGGCTGCCCGCGACTTCGCCGAGGAGTTCGACAATCCGGTCTACCCGATCGGCAACAACGAGGACGGACCGTCCGAACTGGTCGCCGACGCGCGGGGGCGGGTCTTCATGCTGCACTGGGCCGATTACTTCTTCGTCGGCCCGGACATCGACTCCGCCATCGTCAACCTGATCCGCGGTGGTCCCATGTCAGAAGCACACGACCGCGACTGGTGACGGAGCCGTCAGCCGTTGATGGCCCGCATGAACCCGTACAGGCCGAGCACGCTGCACGCCACCGGGACCACCGCCAGCTGGAGCAGGATGTCGAAGATGTCGCCGAGCCGGGCCAGCCGGGGCGACGGGGCGCGCCGGCTGTAGGCGAGCCCGGCGGCGGCTGACAGCCCGGCCGCGACCAGGGCCACCGGCAGCACGGCCAGCACCCGGGCGCCGGTCGACGCGTCGGCCGCACCGACCAGGGGCAGCAGGCCCAGGCCCACCAGCCCGACGGCGAGCATCGGCACCCGGTGCCGGACCGTGGACACCAGCCGGGCCCGCAGCAGGTAGCCCAGCGAGATGATGCCGGCGAGCAGCAGCGCGGAGAGCGTGCCGGTCGCGGTGAGCACGATCAGGCCGGCGATGGTGACGACGAACGCCCCGAAGACCATGCCGGTGAAGACCTCGTCGGCCCGGGCGGTGGCCTGGTATATGACTTCGCGCTTCGGCTGCGGCTCGTCGCGCAGCAGGTCCGCGGCGGTACGCGGCAACGCCGGCATCGGCATCTTCCCGAGCCGTACGGAGAGCAGCGGCATCGCCGGCAGCAGCAGCGCCACCGCACCGACCACGATCGCACTGCCCTGTGCGGCATCCATGGCACCGAGCGCGATCAACCCGCCGACCATGCCCCAGAAGCCGACGAAGACCGCCGCCACGAAGACCCGCGTCGCGTCGCCCACCCCGAGCAGCCCGAGCAGCCCGGAGAGCAGCAGTACAGCGGAGCCGAGCAGCACGTGCGGGGCGCCCAGCGCCCAGACCGACTCGCCGGTGCCGATCACCAGCACACCGCCGACGAAGGCGTAGGGCAGGCCGGCGGCGGCGACGACCGCGCCAGCGAGGGAGTCGGCCATCGCCCGGGACAGCACGATCCCGCAGACCAGCAGCAGCCCGGCCGCGCCGAGGGCAACCACACCGCCGAGCCAGCCGGGCTGATCGGATGCCACGATCACGACGAGGCCGAGCAGCAACAGCACGCCGGCCACGATCAGACCGGTCAGCCGGGTCGCGAACGGGCTCCAGACCACCCCGCGTCGTCGGGCACCGTCGGCGACGGCCTCCATCAGGTCGTCGTACGCCAGCTCCGGCCACTCGGTGCGCCGGGGCACCAGGTGCAGCGTCTCGCCGTCCCGAACGTTCTGCGCGGCCAGCGTACGAGTCAGGTCGACCGGGCTGCCGTCGCTGCGCCGCAGTATCCAGCCTCCGTGGCTGGTGCCGTCCGACGGCTCCTCGTCGGCCTGCCGCAGCACGGCGGGCATCAGCCCGACGAGCGGCAGGTGCTCCGGCAGGGCGAGATCCATCCGTCGGCTGGGGGCAACGACGGCGATGCGCGCGAGTCCGGTTCCGGCCTGGGTGACCACTTTCGACCCCTCGGTACGAGGAGCGGGCCGACGGCCCGCGGCTGTCCTGAAGGGCAAAGGCTACCTACCATGTGCCGGTGACGCGGGGGGCGGTTCGCCGCGGCGCACCAGACCCAGGAGAGGCGACGGAGGTCCGTCACGTGAGCACGGTGGTCGTCAAGCGACCCGCCCGCCAGCCGGAACCGGAGTACCCCTCCGGCGAGGTGCTGCTGGACGCGCCGCCCGAGGTGCCCGCGCCGAGCGGTAAAGCGTGGGGGCAGATGCTGATGCTGCTGCCGATGCTCGCCGGCTCGTTCGCGATGGCCCTGATGTTCGCCGGTCGGGGCGGCAACAATACTCTCGGCTACGTGACCGGTGGCCTGTTCGGACTCTCCGCCATCGGGATGCTCGGGTCACAGTTGGCCAACAACTCCGGCGGCCCGGGCAAGCAGGAGATGGTGCAGAAACGCCGCGAGTACATGACACATCTGTCCCGCCAGCGGCGTCGCGTACTCAAGACGATCCGCAAGCAGCGGGAGGCGGCGTTCTACCGGCATCCGGACCCGGACGTGCTCTGGTCTCTGCCGCTGGGACCCCGGCTGTGGGAGCGCCGGCGCGGCGACGTGGACTTCGCCACCGTACGCATCGGACTGGGACCGCAGGAGCTGGCGACGCCGTTGGTGCCGCCACCGGCCACGTCGTTGGAGAAGCTGGAGCCGATGTGCGCGCTCGCGCTGCGCCGGTTTCTCACCACCTACGGCGAAGTGCCGGACCTGCCGGTGACGATGGCGCTGAACGGATTCGCCCGGGTGCATCTGCGTGGTGACGCCGAGGCGGCCCGGGACATGGTCCGGGCGGTGCTCGCGCAGGCCACCGCGTTCCACGCACCCGACGACATGCTCATCGCGATCTGCGTGGCACCGGACCGGCGGGCCGACTGGGAATGGACGAAGTGGCTGCCGCACGCCCTACACCCGTCGCGCACCGACGCGCTCGGCCAACTGCGCCTGGTGGCGCCGTCGGTGACCGGTCTGGAGGCGATGCTCGACGACGTGCTGGCCAGCCGGCCCCGGTTCAACGCCAGCGGCGGTACACCGCAGGTCGCCGGACCGCACGTGCTGGTGGTCATCGACGGTGGCGACACCGCCGGGTCGGATCACCTGATGACCGATGGTGGAGTGGAGGGTGTCACCCTGCTCGACCTGTCCACGCCGGCACCTCGCCTGCTCGACCGGGCGCGGCTGGTGCTGGAGGTGTCGGCGGAGCGCCGGCTGCACAGCATCACGGTGGACGGTCCGGCCGAGATCGGCCGGGCCGACGACTGCCGGGCGGTGGAGCTTGAGGCGTTGGCCATGCAACTGGCCCCGCTCCGCCTCTCCGCCGCCTCCCGGGGCAGCGGCGACACGCCACTCAGCACGGAGCTGGGCCTGGCCGAGCTGCTCGACATCGGCGATCCGTACGAGTTCGACGTGGAGCGGGCGTGGCAGCCGCGACCCAACCGCGACAAGCTGCGGGTGCCGATCGGGGTGGGCGCCGACGGCGGGCCGGTGGAGCTGGACCTGAAGGAGTCGGCACAGGACGGCATGGGCCCGCACGGGTTGCTGATCGGCGCGACCGGATCCGGCAAGTCCGAGTTGCTGCGCACCCTGGTGCTGGCACTGGCGGCCACGCACTCCTCGGAGAGCCTCAACTTCGTGCTAGTCGACTTCAAGGGCGGTGCCACCTTCACCCGGTTGGACGGCCTGCCGCACACCAGCGCGGTAATCACCAACCTGGCCGACGAGTTGCCGTTGGTGGACCGGATGACCGACTCCATCAACGGTGAGCTGGTCCGCCGGCAGGAACTGCTCCGCGCCGCCGGCAACTACGCCTCACAGCGTGACTACGAGAAGGCCCGGGCGGCGGGCGCACCGCTGTCGCCGCTGCCGAGCCTGCTCATCATCTGTGACGAGTTCTCCGAACTGCTGACCGCCAAGCCGGACTTCATCGACATGTTCGTGCAGATCGGTCGGGTCGGTCGGTCCCTCGGCGTGCACCTGCTGCTGGCCAGCCAACGCCTGGAGGAGGGCCGCCTGCGGGGACTCGACACGCACCTTTCGTACCGGATCGGCCTGCGGACCTTCTCGGCGATGGAGTCCCGGGTGGTGCTGGGGGCCACCGACGCTTACGAGCTGCCCCGCTCACCGGGGCACGGATACCTACGCTTCGGCACCGAGCCGCTGGTGCGGTTCAAGGCCGCGTACGTCTCCGGCACCTACCGCAGCAAGATCGCGGCGGCGGTCGCGGCCGGCGACGGTGAGGATCGGGTACGCGAGTACACCACCTCCTACGTCGCCCCGCCGGTGACCCGTACGCCCATGGAGGAGACCGCGCCCGAGCCGACCGACGGGATTGGCGAGAGCGTGCTGGACATCCTGGTCGGTCGGCTCGCCGGGCGAGGCAAGCCCGCGCACCAGGTGTGGCTTCCTCCGCTGGCCGAGCCGCCGACGCTGGACCAGCTGCTGCCTCCGATGACCGCGGATCCCGCCCGTGGCATCACCGTCGCGCACGCCGGCCTGCTCGGCGAGTTGCAGGTGGCGGTCGGCATCGTCGACAAGCCCTTCGAGCAGCGTCGTGACGTGCTGTGGTTCGACC
Source organism: Micromonospora sp. ATLC16 (assembly GCF_057196645.1). Taxonomy (NCBI): domain Bacteria; kingdom Bacillati; phylum Actinomycetota; class Actinomycetes; order Micromonosporales; family Micromonosporaceae; genus Micromonospora; species Micromonospora sp. ATLC16. The sequence goes on along the minus strand of NZ_JBXUOW010000058.1, from coordinate 3,482 downwards.
TGGCTGGCTCATCCGGACACGCGGTCATCGTCGGCGGTCCGCAGAGTGGCAAGAGCACCCTGCTGCGGACGGTCGTCACCGCCCTGGCGCTGACCCACACTCCGCGCGAGACCCAGGTCTACTGCCTGGACCTGGGCAGCAGCGCCCTGTCGTCGCTGCGTGACCTCCCGCATGTGGGCTCGGTGGCTACCCGCCTCGACTCCGGCCTGGTCCGGCGCACCGTGGCCGAACTGCAACTGCTGATGGGCGAGCGGGAGCGGCGGTTCGCCGCGCGCGGGGTGGACTCGATGGCCGAGTACCGGCGGGCCCGACGGCACGGCCAGCACGACGACGACCTGTTCGGCGACGTGTTCCTGGTCATCGACGGTTGGGCGACGTTGCGGGCGGAGTTCGAGGACCTGGAACCGACGATCAACGACATCGCCAACCGGGGGCTGTCCTTCGGTATCCATCTGATCGTGACCGCGACCCGTTGGATGGACCTGCGGCCGGCTGTCCGGGACGTCTTCGGCACCCGGCTGGAGTTGCGGCTGGCCGACGCCAGCGACTCCAACCTGGACCGGCGGGCGGCGATGAACGTGCCGGAGAAGTCACCGGGCCGGGGCATCACCCCGGACGGGCAGCAGTTCCTGGCGGCGTTGCCCCGAGCGGACAGCGCGCAGGAGGCGGAGACCCTGCCCGAGGGCGCGCGGAAGCTGGTGACCGATCTGGCCGCCGCCTGGCAGGGGCCGGGAGCGCCACCGATCCGGTTGCTGCCGCCCGTGGTGCCGTACGGGAGCCTGCCGAACACCGGCCGCCCGGGGATCCCGATCGGTATCGCCGAGGTGGACCTTCAGCCGGTGCACCTGGACTTCGCCGCCGATCCGCACTTCATCCTGTTCGGTGACGGCGAGTCGGGCAAGAGCACCTTCCTGCGGGCCGTGGCCCAGACGATCGTCGATCGCAACGAGCTGACCGAGGCGCGGCTGGTCATCGTCGACTACCGGCGTAGCCTGCTCGGCGACATCGACACACCGCACCTGATCGGCTACGGCTCGACCGCACAGGTCACCGAGGGCATCATCTCCGAGGTCGCCACGGTGATGCGCGACCGGCTGCCGCCGCCGGACATCAACGCCGAACGGCTGCGGGCCCGCGACTGGTGGAAGGGCCCCGACCTGTACGTGCTGGTCGACGACTACGACCTGGTGGCCGGCGCGGGCAGCAATCCGTTGACCCCGCTGTTGGAGTTCCTGCCGCAGGCTCGCGACATCGGCCTGCACGTGGTCATCGCCCGGCGTACCGGCGGCGCCAGTCGGGCGCTGTACGAGCCGGTGCTGATGCGTCTGCGGGAGATCAGCACGCCGGGCATCGTGATGTCCGGCAACCGGGACGAGGGGGTGCTGCTCGGCACCGTCCGGCCCGGGCCGCTGCCACCGGGTCGGGGCTGGCTGGTGTCCCGGCGCGGTGGTACCCGGTTGGTGCAGTTGGTGCACCTTCCGCCACGCTCCTGAGCCCGGTACGGGGTTGCCCGATCAGGCTACGGTCAGCCAGAGTGGACTCACGGAGCGCGGCTGCCCGACCCCCGAACTGTCGGAGAAGGAAGCAGCCGCGCCGGCATCGTGTGAGCGAACGGGGGAGGGGACATGGGCGACGAGTGGCTCGTCGACGAACAGATCGACGTCGACATCCAGCAGCTGAAGGATTTCGCGCTGGCCATCCAGAAGGAGTTGGAGCAGAACTTCCAGCCCAGCTTCGACAATGGCCTCCAACCCATGCTCACCGTGCAAGCACCATTCGGTGGCGGCGGGATGAAGGAAGCCGCGTTCTTCCGAGGCCGGCACGACGAGAGCCGGATGGCCGTTTCCGGTCTGATGGGCGACGTGATGAAGGGACTCACCTCCCTGAGCATGGCCGCGATGTCGATCTCGGCTGAGTACCTGACCGGAGACGCGCTCGCCCAGGCCACGAACGAGGACGTCTACAACGCCTTCTCCGCCGTTGACGGTCAGGACACCCTCAGCGGCCGATGGCAGGAGGGTGCGGAGAACCCGGCCGACGCGGTGCCGCAGGCCGCGCTAAACCCGGAGCCGACGGATCCCCACTACGGCCTCAATGCCTGCCCGACCGATGGGCAGAGCGAGGAGACCCCTGAGTGGGCGCGGGCGGAGATCGTCGGCGAGGGCTCGGGCACGTATCTGATCCACGGTGACGGCGAGCGCATGCATGGCGATGACCTCCGGCTGGATCAGTCGGATCTCCGGTGACGGTGTGACGGGCGAGGCCTGAGGAGCGGGGATGAGCGACGACTACTACGGCTGGCAGCCGGTCAGCTACCCGATGTACTCCGGCGTGACGGACGACTACGCGGCCGAGCGAGCCGCCCAGGCCACGCCGTACCAGCCCACAGCCTGGGACTCGGTGAACATCGAGCAGATGTGGGAGTACGTCCGCAAGGAGAGCGACGAGCGGACGACGGCACTCGCCGACATGTGGCGACGCGCGGCCAGCCTGCTGCAGACCACGCGGGACAATCTCAAGCACCACGCCGACTCGCTGGATGCCCGGTGGCAGTCGCCTGCGGCTCGGGTCTTCATGGCTCGCGTGGGCGCCACGCTCCACTCGCTCGACGAGTGGAAGGATGTCGCCAGCAACAACGCCACCGGCCTGGACCAGCTGGCCAGCAAGATCGAGACGGCCCAGCGGGAGATGAGGACGCTCTGGCAGGAGTACCAGGCCGAGCAGACCCGGCAGGGGGAACGCCGGGCCAATGACAAGGGCTTCCAGCCGGCCGACCTCGTCGACTGGATTCCCGGTGTCACCGGCAACGACGGCAAGTCGTACGAAGACGTCCAGAACGAGTACCACCAGCGCGCCAAGAACATCGCCAAGCCGCTGGCCGACCTGTACATCGACGTCTACATTTCGAATATCTCGCGGGGCGGCAAGTTCAAGGGCCCGACGGACGCGGTCATCACGAACCCGTCCCAGATTCCTGGAGCCGGCGTCCCGGGCGCACCCCGCCCGGGCGCGCCCGTGGCGGGCGCCGCGCCGAGTCGGCCGGACATGCCCACCCGGCCGAACACCCCGACGAGTCCGGCTTTGGGCGAGACGCCGACCGGACCGACCTCCCCGCCGCCACCCAACCTCCCGGCGGGCGTCGGCCTCGCGGGCGGCACCGCGGCGCCCGTCGCTCCACCGCCGACCACCCCGCCGGTTGCCACCGCACCGAACGCCCCCGTGGTGCCCGGTCCGGCAGTGGTACCGCCGGTGGCCGGACCACGGCCGGTCAATCCGGGCCTGACCACACCGAACTCGTCGGCGCGACCAAATACTCCGCGGACCACCCTGCCCGGTGCGGGCGGTCCCGGTGCGGCCGGCGGCCGGGGGCCGGGACCCAACCGTCCCACCCTGCCCGGTGCCAGCGGACCGGGCAGCGGGTCCGGTGCACCGCCCGGCGGCCGGCGCGGCCCCGGGCCGAACCGGTCCACCCAGCCGGGTAA
>NZ_JBXUOW010000057.1:0-34622 GCF_057196645.1 Micromonospora sp. ATLC16 | reverse complement strand
CGTCACCTCGATAGCACCAGCCTTACGCCGAAACGGCCGAGATCCGTACCAATCCCTCCGACTCCTCGGCCTAACGTAAAACGGTCAAATCCCGACCTTGCAAAGGCCCTGGCCTGACCGGCGGCAGCGACCTCGACGGTGACGTGGGCGTACCGGGAGGACCGGTTGGTCTGCCGCACGAGCCGGAACGACGCCATGATCCTGATCGTTCCACCCGATCGCACACGACGACCACCACCAGGTGCCTCTATCCCGCATCCCAGGTCGCACCTATTGCGGCATGTGCGGATGCCGGCGTGGTGCCGGCCAGGGTATCGAAGTTGGGTGCGGCTATTCGTTTGTCCGATGCTGCGCGGTAGGGTCGCGCGTCTGCCTGCCGGCCTCACATGTCGATAGGGTGTCGCCGTGACGATCACCGTTCGTCAGGCAACGGAGCACGATCTGATGGCGTTGGGAACGTTGTACGCCGAGCTGCATCCGGCTGATCCGATGCTGTCCCACGAGCAGACTACGAAGGCTTGGCAGGAGATCATCGGCCAAGCGGGGCATGCCGTGCTGATCGCCCTGCGCGAGGGAACGGCGGTCGGCACTGTTGACAGCATCGTCGTTCCGAATCTGACCCGTGGCGGGCGACCGTACATGCTCGTGGAGAACGTTGTTGTCGCTCGCTCTGCCCGCCGCCAAGGAGTCGCGAATCGCATGTTCGATGCGCTGATCGATCTGGCCCGTGCGGCCGGTTGCTACAAGGTGCAGCTGCTCTCTCACGTCGATCGTTCCGACGCCCACATGTTCTACGAGTCGCGCGGCCTACGTCCTGTGGCCCAGGGCTACCGGCTTTACCTGGATTGAACGCGAGTCAACCCGCCAGCCCACTACCGTGAAATGGATACCGGTCGCCGGCGCACACGGCCGCCTTCAGTTTCGAGCGCTTCGCGGCCAGATGTGCACCGAACACGGCCCGCGCATGCCGCAGCGCCTACAGGTGATGATCATCGAGTCTCAGGGAGCACGGCAACCGAGCATTTCGATCACGAGCCGGCCACCAGGCGGGTAACGACGGGGCGGAGCCAGTCGAACCAGGCCGGGCTGTCGTAGAGGCGCTCGGGTACCAGGAACCGGGTCCTGTCGATCGGGCGGACCTTGTCGTCGCGGACCGGCAGCAGGATGAACTCCAGCGTGAACGGTGCCGACTGTCGGCCGAGGGAACGCTCGATCTCGCCGACGAACGTGCTGTGGTCGGGAGTGCCGGGCGGGTGCGCGAGCATGCCCGCTCGGCTGCGCGTGCGGTGCCAGTCCTCGGCTTCGGGCCAGCGTCGCACGACGACCTCGTGCAGCGCTGGCCAGGCGGTTAGGCCGGCGAAGTCGGGCGGTCCGAGTTCCGTGTAGCGGGCCAGGTTGACCCGGTCCGCCGGGCGGGGCAGGTCCAGTACCGCCCGCCACCAGCCGAGCCAGCCCTCAGCGAGTGGCGCTGCCGAGGCGAGGGTCGGTGCCGGGAGCGGTGCGATGTCGAGCGGGCCGGGCACCACGCCCCCGGCCGACACATCGATCCGCTCGGCCGTCCTGATCCATAGTGGCCAGTCGTGTTGCTGGATCCACCTGCTGATGTGCATGCTCCAGGATCCGAACAGCCGTGTGTGCATGCCGCCTCCATCGAGTGAAGATCCGCTGATGGATGTCCTGACTCATCATCCCTCTGACAGTGCTCCAAGGTCAGACGCGCTGTTCTCGGCACGTTCGGACGGAACAGGGCCGGCTCGGTGGAACGCTGCGTAGCGCGCGCCATCTGCGGCAGGACCGCGCATCGAGCGCTGCCACGCCCTCACTCAACGTGACGCACGGTCCGCGGCATGTCCGTACACTCGATCTTGGGCAGAATGTGCTGAGCGATTGCGTGTTCGCCTCGACGGAGCTGTGCTGCGACGCGTTCTGGTGGTTGTGGCTTGCTGCGGCCTGAAGTCGATCGTCATCATGCCGTCGTGGGGTCGGACTGGTTCTGGGAACTACACGTGCCGGCGGCGGCAGAGCCAGCTCTTCGCGAGCTGTACGCCCTGGCGGCCTGCCATGGCCTGGGCCCGCACCGCCCCGACGGGCTGATCAACCTGTTCACCAACCCGGACGGCGACGCACGCACGGTAGACGACCCGCAGGCGGCACTCGACGCCATGGCGACGGGCACAGCGGGTGGCCAACTCTGGACCACTGATGGGGTCGATGTCTTCGTAGCGTGGCGGGCTGGGACTCTCACGTGGGCGCTGGACGCGGCGTTCTGTCACCGTCGCCCAGTCCCAGAGGCCGACACCTTCCGCGACCTGCACGCTCGGCTGACCAGCCTGTGGCTTGAAGCCGCCGAGCGACTGCAGGCCGATGTCGGGCGGATTCTCGACGAGTGGTCATCCGAGCAGGTGTGGCACCTCGACATCCACGACAGCTCTCACCCTGCCGATGGCTGGCCCGCAGAACTCGGCTGGTGGACCTACCTTGGCCCCGACCGCCACCTGCCGCCGGCACCGCTGCCCGAGATCACCACCCAGGCACGACGGCTCCCCAACGGCGCCCTACTCGTCGAACTCCTCAACGACCCGGCAGCCGTCGACCCACTCCGCTACCAAGACATCCACACCCGCTGGCTCCAGGCACCATAAACCCACCGCAGACCATTCGCGTCACTGCGAGTTCCAGAGCACGGAGCACGGACTGCGGCAGATCCGGACGGCGGGGTGAGTGGCGTCGCGCCCTTTGAGTACCGGCTTTGCCCTACGAGGCCGCCGCATTCGCTGGCTCACCTTCGGCAGGCCGGGGGTGATCTGCGATTCGTGTCAGTCGCGGCGTCGGGGTGCGGGTGGGTGACCGCGGTTCGGGTCGTGTTTTCGGAGGGAGTCCTCGGTTTCGTTGGCGAGTCGTTGTAGCAGCCATTCGGTTGCGGCGTGCACCTCGGTGGCGGCACCGAGCGTGGTCTCGACCGGCGGACTGGTCTAGGCGTCGACCTGGTGGCCGCCGCAGCCGGTGGAGTCGGAGTCACAGCTGAGGGAGATCGTGGTGTGCACCTGCCATGGCGGCCCGGGGCGGTGGTAGGGCATGCTGCCCGCCGGGGCGCACAGGACATCGACCCAGATCTGATTCGATCCCCCTTCGCCCGCCAGTATCGTGACCGGGAACTCCGGTTCAGGCCCGAGCCGCTGATAGCGGAAGCGGTTCAGGGTGACGCCCCAGAGATGGGCGTCGGATCGTGCACCCAGCCGCTGCCCAACCCGGAAGAGGGTCTCGTCGGCGGACTGCAGAACCTGACGAACGCGGTCGTGTTCCGTCCGATCTGCCAGCGCGGGGAACAGCCAACCGACCTCGCCCAGCGGCAGCGGAATGTCCCGAGAGGTCACGGCTCAGTCTGTGGTGCCGAACCAAGCTACATCCACCCGTTACCTGTGCGCCCCGCGCGCGGTCGGCGGCAGATCCAGACGTTATCCGGTTGGCAGCCAGAAGCCCGGAGCGAAGACTGATACAGGTGATCGACTACCTCTGCCCGGGCTGCGGTGAGCGTTGCGCGGCGAGTCAGCTTCAACGCGGCGGCGACCTCTGTTCTCCGTGCACCGCCAGAGCGACCTGGAACTCTCTGTCAGCAGACCAGCAGCAGGCCATCGACACGGCCATCGGTCGTGGAGCGATAGCCGGCCTCGTTGCGATGCGAGAAGCCCACCCGCCGATCCGGTTACCGTACGCCGTGGACGTTCTCCAGTTCCGCTACGACGCCGGAGTCGGGCGTGATGCTACCGGCCAATAGGCTTCGTGCCGTCTCGCGCGGCAATACCCCCAGCGGGCAAGCCGAGATCGGGTGCACTGATCTCGGCACGTCCGGATGCAGGCCCGCTCGATCCGGTTACCTTCCGTGACGAGCAGTTCGCGGCAGAAGGGTGCACTCACCTTGGATAGCCGCAGCGGCGTGTGGGGCGGCGGCCGGATTCGCCGATGATCTTCTGCAATGATGGCGACGTGATCATCTCTGGTTACCTGGACGGGTATGAGCCGCCATTCCTGCGGTCACCGTTGATCGATGGTTCTCAGGTGATGGCAGATGCTCTGTTCTGGCCGGCTTTCCTCTACACCGTGGGCGGATCCGCGTCGGCGCCGAACGCCTTCGGCGTCGACCTAGCTGACCTGGACGAACTCATCGACACTCTCCTCGACCCGCACAGCTGGCCGGTGTTCTCTCTGGCGCTTGCTGGACGCGGCCGCCTGCACGTCATCATGCGGAACTTCCCCGGCGAGGGCGGCGTCGACTACGTTTTGGATCCAGGTAACGGCGGCGACTCAATCCCGCTCGCGGCCATGGAAGGGCACTTTCGAGGGCCCGCGCTTGCTTGGCCAGAGCTTGTTGCCGCTGCGCACCACCCAGATCAGGGCAACACTGGGGCTGAGCGGCTGCTCTTACTGCTGCCAGTCTGCGCAGACAGCAACCGCCCGAGCACAGCCATTGACATGGTGACGGCGGCCCTGACCTCACTCGGCGCCGGCTCCCATACGCGTCAGGTGGGAGCCGAGTTGCTCAACAGCCGCCGATACTGGACTCCAGCGTGTCAGTGGGCTACCGCCGACGGCGTACTGGTCTGTCTCGGATCGCACGCATACCGCAGCCTCGGGAGCGAGCTTTCACCAAGCGACCTGCGCCTCATCACGGAGGCATTCACTGCGCTAGTGCCGTGACCACGAACGTTCACGGTGTTGGATGACACGCCGTCCGGCCTGTCGGTCGGGCGGCGTTGTGCCGGTCAGGCTGTGGTGGTGGCAGATCTTGTACGCGTGCGGCGGCTGAGTGATCAGGAAGGTCAGCAGCTGCTCAAAATCACCCGCAGGGGGACCGGCTCACCGATCCGACTACGACGGGCGATGGTCGTGCTCGCGTCTGCCGGCGGGAACACGGTGCCGGCGATCGCCCGTCTCGTGCAGGCCGATGAGGACACGATCCGGCAGGTCATTCACCGGTTCAATGAGATGGGGATGGTCAGCCTGGACCCTCGGTGGGCGGGTGGCCGTCCCCGCCAGATCAGTAGCGACGAGGAGCAGTTCATCGTCGAGACGGCCAACACCCGCCCCGAGAAACTGGGGCGGCCGTTCATCCGCTGGAGCGTCCGCAAGCTCGCTGACCACCTGCGCGTTCACTCGACTCGACCGGTCCGGGTGGGCCGGGAACGGCTGCGGCAGATCCTGCACCGGCACCGGATCACCTTCCAGCGGACCAAGACGTGGAAGGAGTCCACCGACCCGCACCGCGATGCCAAACTCGCCCGGATCGAGTACGTCAGCAGCCACTTCCCGCAGCGGGTGTTCGCGTTCGACGAGTTCGGTCCCCTGGTGATCCGGCCGCAGGCCGGCACAGGGTGGGCTGCGGCCGGGCACCCACATCGGCTGCCCGCGAACTACCACAAGCTGCACGGTGTCCGGCAGTTCCACGGCTGCTACTCCGTGGGTGACGACCAACTATGGGGCGTCGTCCGACGCCGCAAGAGCGCCGCGAACACCCTCACCGCCTTGAAGTCGATCCGGGCCGCCCGCCCGGACGGGGCACCGATCTACGTGATCCTGGACAACCTGTCCGCGCACAAGGGCTCGAAGATCCGCAGGTGGGCGGCCCGGAACAAGGTCGAGTTGTGCTTCACCCCGACCTACGCCTCCTGGGCTAACCCGATCGAGGCCCAGTTCGGGCCGCTGCGCACCTTCGTCATCGCCGGCTCGAACCACCCGAACCACCCGGCGATGACCCGACGGTTGCAGGCCTACCTGCGGTGGCGCAACGCCAACGCCCGCCACCCTGACGTCCTGGCCGCCCAACGCCGCGAACGCGCCCGCATCCGCAGCGAACGCCAACGACGCTGGGGCCAACCCGCCACCAGAGCGGCCTGACCCCAACACCCCGAACGTTCGTGGTCACAGCACTAGCCAAGGCTGTAACACCTCGCCACCCCAACCCGCAGCCGGACCATCCCGCAGCTCGACGAACAAGTCTTGGAACTCCCACAGCGTCGACGGCACACCGCGCATGGTAAGCCACCCGCACCGCGGCAACAACCGGCTTCTGACAGGACGTGGCCGGCATCGCGGGGCCGGTGCGCGCACGACTGCGAGGGCGCAGCCCTTGATCACATGCGCTGTCATCGGCACGACCGCATGTTGGATGCCGCCGCCCTTGGTCACGTTCTGTGACGCACGGTTGGCGGCAGATGCGGATGCGGCAGTGATCAAGGGTTGACAAGCTAAAGCCAGCTGCGCCAACCTTGCAGCCGACCACGCGATCGGCGTGGGCACTCTGCATGAGGGAATGACGCCTGTGATCCGGGTGGGCCGAGCGGCCGCCTGAGTGTTGACCACGCGAGGAATGATCGTCGCGCGGCTCTATCACGGTTGAGCGGTCCAACGATTCTTTCCGTGCACCGCAGCCTCCCTCATGCATCGAGGTTCACGTTGATCATGGATGTCCGCATTCAGCAGTCCGTCGTCGCCAACCTGTCCAACCGACCCGCGCCCGTAGAGGTGGGGCCGTTCGTCATCGGGATGGATCCGACAACGACCAGTCCCTACATCAACTACGCGACGCCGCGTCCCGGTACTGCCATCACCGCTGCCGATGTCACCGCCCTGGTCGCAGCCTTCCACGCGGCTGGCCGCAAACCCCGCCTGGAGTACGTCACCAGCTGCGCCCCAGGCCTGGAAGCGCTTTTGACCGCCGCCGGCTTCATCGTGGAAGCCCGGCACACTTACCTGCTCTGTATGCCCGACACATTGAAGACACCACCCACGCTCGACCACCTCGCTCTGTACGAACCGGACACCGATTCTCAGCGCGCCGCGCTGATTGGCGCGCAGAACGAAGCCTTCGGCGGTGACCCGGTGGCCTCCGAGGCTGACGTAGCTCGCCTCCGGCGCCAGCAAGGCGCCGGAGGGGTGGCCGTCATGGCCGTCACTGACGACGGCGCCTGCGCTGGAGGTGGCGGGGCGGTCCCGCCCACCGGCGCGGTAAGCGAGGTCGCCGGCATCGCCGTTCGCAAGCCCTACCGCCGCCAGGGACTGGCGGGAGCGATCACCGCCGAGGCATCCCGGCGGCTGTTCACCGCAGGCGTGGAAGTCGCCTGGCTGGAGGCCTCTGGCGAGGAATCGTGGCGGATATACGAGCGCGCCGGCTACCGACCTGCCGGTCAGCGGCTCTACATCGCCTTTAACTGAGGTCCGACACAGAACCCGGGCTGAGGTCACCGACAAGGCCCGGGCCACCTCTGCGGTTCACTTCACACCACGGAGCAACCGCTCATCGGCCACGTCCGGACGCCTCGCCCAGCGGCAGCTGGCTACGCTCCGTGACGGACGGTCGGCGGCATGACCGGACGTCCGCTCTGCGGATGCGGTCATCTCGTTCGGCCTGAGATGCTCGGCGCATGGGCGATCGACCACCGGAGGGATACGTTGAGCCGATCTCGGTATGCCTCGTGGAATTCCTCGATAGCCGCCAACCAGGCGAGAGGTTCCAAGCGGGAGCGTTCACGACGGAAGAGGAAGCCCAGCGGCTTCTAGAGGCCCTGGGGCAAGCCGGCGACTATGAAGACCTCCGCGTCAATCTGGTGCCGGTGCACGCCCGGCTGGAGGATTGGGACTGGGACCGCTGACTGTCCCACTCGCGGCTGGTGGCACTACGAGGTAAGTCCGGAACCCCACGATGGTGGGACGCCTGACTCATCGATCCGCGAGGCGCGGCTGGGCGATAACTCGCGCAGTGCGGCAGAAGAGTGCATTCCTAACCTGCTGCTCGCGACTGTCCTCTCACCCACTCGTCGAAATGCATCGCGTTTTCCTTCTGCGCGGGTATGCAGTGTTCGAGCGCGTACTGGAGGCTCTCTTCCAACTCGTCGCTCGGCCCGCGGTCCATGAGCAGCAGGGCCTCCGCGCGCGCGAAGAAGACCTCGAAATTCGCCCGCTTCATACGCCCCAGGTCACCGCGTCGGACCTGATCAAGCATGCCGCCAGCCCGCAGCATCCTGCCGAGGACCGGCCAGCCGGCCGCTTCCAACTGGACAACCATGTCGGTCACCGCCGAGACGGCGGATTCGGCATCGCCGACCTCCCACCAGCCGTCTGTCCCCTCGGGTGTGCCAGTGGGGTGCAGCCTTTCCCGGTAGAGCCCGAGGTATTCAGTTGCGGACCTTGGCATCCCCTTGCCCAGCTGCTCGCGCTGCCAACGCAGCCAAGGTTCTGGCGCAACCGCGAGATTGATGACGCAAAGCAGGCTCTCTGAGGTGTTGAACAGCGAGGACTGAACGTTCACCACCGCCCAATCCCCGGATGAATTCGACTTCCGCCAGGTCGGGGCAGTTCCCCTATACCCGTGGGTACGAGCGTTGGGGCCAAGCACATCCCGGAGCGCACCCTTCAAAGCCTGTTGCGCAGTCACGGCGACACGATCCCACGCCGAGCGTCGCGTGCGCTCATCGGCAGATCCGGCTGCCGAGGCGCGCGTCGTTGGATGGCCGCCCGTGACGCAACGTACCCAACCGGAACCTGGGCCGGTCCTACAGGCGTCACGGCATCCGATCCGCGCAAGGTGGGTTGATCCGATTCAGCTCGAACGTCAAGCCGTGCCTGTCGCTGCACCGGCGCCGGTAGTCCTACACCGGCTTCCAATTCAACACCCGAATTTGTAATCCCCTAGTGTCAGCGCTCGTCGGCGGACGTGGCCCATACGCCCATGCCGAAGCCCCGCTCCACCGCCCCTGGTGACCGGCCCCAGCCGGCACCGGTTGGGTTGTTCCTCCCTCTCCTTCCTCTCTCCCTCGCACCGCGCACGCCCTGCCTGGCAGTGCGGGACTGGCACGGGCTGTCCGCGAGTCAGCTCGCCTACCTCATTCGCCGCTACACAGACGCGGGTGGCGTGGTGCTCGACCTCGACGCGCACCCCTCCGCCACCGCAACGACCACCTACCTGGGACGGGTACCGGCCCGGCTGGTCACCGGTCGCTACGGTCCGCACGTGCGGCTCTTGCCGTCCGAGCCCGGACACCCCAACCACCACACGACACGCCGGCCCTGCACGTGGGTCGACCTGATCCTCGCCACGCTGCCGCAGGGAACACAGGCGCATAACGCCAACAGCGCCGTCACAGCGATGCGGACCTGGCGACCTCTACTGCGCCCTGGCGGATTCCTGCTCGTCGGTCTCACTGCCCCGCCGCCTCCACCAGGCGAGGTCAGCTACCGCGCCACGGTCATCGCCGCCGCCCGCGCCGCCGGCCTCTACTACCACCAGCACATTCCCGCCGTCCTCGCCCCACTGCCCGAACACGAGCCACGCACCGCTCCCGAACACCCAGGCGAGGCCGACGACGGCCGGCGTCTGCTCGACGGCCGTCACCTTTCGACGTTCCGGGACTTGCTCGTGTTCGGCACCACCGCCACCGGTGAGGAGAACGCCCGTGCCTAAGCCTCGTCCGACGTCCCACACCGCCGGCCCGCACGACTTCGGATCGCCCCACCCCGACCCGTCCGACCTGGCGGCCCTGCTCGCCGACGGCTACCTGGGTTCGGTCTGGCTCACGGGCCAGGCCCCGTCGCGGGACTTGCGGCGCGGCCGGTACACCCCCGAGTCGTTGACGCATCCCGGCAAGATGCTGCCGACCATCCCCCGGTACGCCATCCGCACCTACACCAACCCCGGTGACGTGGTCCTCGACCCCATGGCCGGCATCGGCACCACCGTCATCGAGGCCATGCACCTCGGCCGCCACGGCATCGGAGTCGAGTACGAAGCCGAATGGGTCACCAAGGCAGCCGACAACATCCACCACACCGTCCAAGCCGGGGCACCAGGCCGGGGCGAGATCTACCACGGCGACTCCACCGCGCTGCCGTCCCTATTGCCGGCAAGCCTGCACGGGCAGGTCTCTTTGGTGATCACCTCACCGCCTTATGGATCGTCCACCCATGGCCACGTCCGCACCCCGGGACCGCGACGCGGCAAGGTCCGCAAGATCAATCACAAGTACGGCGGTGTCAACAACCTCGCCTACCGCAGCCACGGTGAGCTGGCTGACGGGTTCACCGAAATCCTCGCTGGCTGCCGGGCGGTGCTGCGGCCCGGTGGGCACGTCGTCGTCACCGCACGGCCCTACCGCCGCCACGGCGAACTCATCGACATCCCTGGCATGGTCGTCGCCGCTGGTATCAACGCCGGCCTGGAACTGGTCGAGGAATGCATCGCCCTCATCTGCGGCGTCCGCGACGGCGTGATCATCCCCCGCGCCTCGTTCTTCCAGCAGAAGAACATCCGCGACGCCATCGCCACCGGCGACCCCCAATGGCTCGTCCAGCACGAAGACGTGGTCATCCTGAGGGCGCTCTGATGGGCGACCGTCCGCCAGCCCAATCACCGCGGCCCTCCGCGACGAAACCCACGCCGACGGTCGAGTTCGACGCCGAACCGGAGCTGACTGAAGCCGTAGCTCGCGCGCTGCTGGCCCTGCTGCAACGCTCGCCAGTCATCCACGCTCAGGGTCCAGACGAGTCCACCAATGCTTGATCACTTCATGCCGGTATGCGTAGATCTGTGCATCAGCGCGTCCGCCGGCCACCCGATCGCCGGGTGGCCGGCGGACGCGCACCCCTCAACACCCCGGGAAGGCGCTTTCGGTGACCATCGACATACCCCGTATCGAAGACACTGCCGCCGCACTACTCGCCGACCGCGAACACCGACGATTCGCCTTCTACGGCCGGGTCTCCACCGAGGACCAGCAAGACCCGGTGGCGTCGAGGAACTGGCAGCTCAGCCGCGCAACTGGCCTCATCGAACCGGTCGGCGGCATCATCGTCACCGAGTTCTTCGACATCGGCCTGTCCCGCTCCCTGCCGTGGAAGCGCCGGCCCCAAGCCGCCAAGCTTCTCGACGCTCTCGCCAACCCGAACCGCGGTTTCGACGCCGTCGTGATCGGTGAGCCCCAACGCGCGTTCTACGGCAACCAGTACAGCCTGACCATGCCCGTCTTCTCGCACTACGGCGTCGACCTGTGGGTGCCGGAAGTCGGCGGCGCGATCGACCCCGAATCCGAAGCCCACGACCTGATCATGAGCGTGTTCGGCGGCATGTCCAAAGGCGAGCGCACCCGAGTGAAGGTCCGCGTCCGCACGGCGATGACCTCGCAGGCGAAGATCGAAGGACGGTTCCTCGGCGGGCGCCCACCCTTCGGATACCGCCTCGCCGACGCCGGACCGCACCCCAACCCGGGCAAGGCCGCCGATGGCCGCCGCCTGCACAAGTTGGAACCCGACCCGGCCACCGCCCCTGTTGTCCGGCGGATCTTCGCCATGTACCTCGCCAACAACGGCTACTTCGCCATCGCCGAGGCGCTCACCCGCGACGGCATCCCGTCACCGTCAGCCGCCGACCCTGCCCGCAACCCGCACCGCACCGGCGAGGGCTGGGCCAAGAGCGCCGTCAAGAACATCCTGTCCAACCCCCGCTACACCGGCCGCCAAGTCTGGAACAAACAGCGCAAGGACGAGGTACTCCTCGACGTCAACGACGTCGCCCTCGGCTACGAAACCCGCATGCGCTGGAACGACAGGGACTCGTGGGTGTGGTCCGACACGATCGCCCACCCGCCGCTCGTTACCGTCAACGACTTCGAGCTAGTGCAGACGATCATGGCGGCCAGCGGGCGGGGCCGCACCGGCAACCGACAGCGGAGGGTACGCCGCCACTACCTTCTTCGCGGACTCATGCTCTGCGGACTGTGCGAACGCAAGATGCAAAGTCATCAGGCGCACGAGATGGCCTACTACCGGTGCCGATACCCCAACGAGTACGCCCTCGCCAACCACGTCCAGCACCCCCGCAACGTCTACGTCGCGGAACGAGACATCGTCCCCGCCCTCGACAACTGGCTCCTCAAGGTGTTCGCCCCACATCGGCTGACCGACACGATCCGCCAACTCCACGCCGCCCAACCCCACGCCGGACCCGGCACCGTCGCGCCAGAGATCACCGCCGCGAACAAGATCATTGCCGCATGCGATGCCAAGCTCGTTCAATACCGCGCCATCGCAGACGCCGGAGGCGACCCCGCCACCGTCGCCGCCTGGATAGCCGAGGTCAACGCCCAACGCGCCGCCGCCGTCACTCAACGCGACCAATCAGCAGCACAGGCACAAGCACCCCGACGCCTCACCGAGGACGACATCCGGCGCCTCGTCGGCAGCCTCGACGACCTCCGCAACACCCTGCGGAACGCCCACCACCAGGACAAGAGCAACGTCTACCGCGCGCTGCGACTCGCCCTCACCTACAACCCCGGTCAAAACAAAATCAGCGTCGAGGCTAAGCCTGACGCTGATTACTGTGGGGTAACTGTACGTGTCCGAGGGGGGACTTGAACCCCCACGCCCTATACGGGCACTAGCACCTCAAGCTAGCGCGTCTGCCATTCCGCCACCCGGACCTACTTGCCCAGCCTACCGCGTCAACCTCGGTGATCCCATCAACCGCAGGCCGCCCGGTGGGCTGCACGGGGAGTTACTGTACACGGCGCAGTTGGATCATGCACATCGGCATCGGGCTCCGTCCGGTACTGGTGCCGAGGTCCGGTAGCGGTCCTTCGGCGGCTGCGTGCGTCGGGTAGCGTCGAGGTGCCCGTACCCGGCAGCATGGGCCTCGTGCCCCATGCCTCTCCTCTGGCCGTCGCTCAGCAACGGGCCCTCGCGCTGCGTGGTGCGGGTAACCTCGCCGGCGCCCGTCACCTGCTGGTCGATGCGGTCGAGTCCACTCGGCCGCCGTTCAGCAAGGATCATCCGGACGTGCTGAGCACCGCTCATCTGCTGGCCAGGTTGCATCGGGAGGCGGACGATCCGAGTGCGGCCCGGCGGGTGCTGGAGGAGGCGTTCGCCGCCGGGGAGCGGCGCTGGCCGCATGCCGACCCGCTGATGCTGGCGTTGGCCTTCGAGCTGGCGTCCGTCGCGGATGAGCTGGGCAATCGCCACGAGGCACGCCGGAACTACACCCGCGTGGCCGCTGCCGGCCCGGCCGTGCTCGGTGCCGACCATCCGGCGGTACGCACGGCACGGGAGTACCTCGGCGACGCCGCTCCCGTCCCTCAGTCCGCTGTCCCGACGGCCCCTCAGCCTGGTCCGACGAGCCAGTCCACTCGGGGAGCGTTGGACGAACCGACGGTTTCCCTGGCCACGCTCTCCACGCTGTGGAAGCCGCACGAGGCATCGACGGCAGCACCGGCACGTCCCGCCCCACCACAGATCCCGCCACCGCCCACCACGACGCCGCAGGTCCCGCCTCCGCCCACCGTGCCACCAAGCGCGGTGCCGCAGGTCCCGCGACCCACCTCACCGATCTCCGCTACGCCGCCCGGCCCACCACGCGTACCGCCGTCGGCCACGACACCGGCTGCCCCGCCGCAGGTCCCCATACCGCCCGGCGGTTCTGTGCCGCCGGTGGTGCCGCAGGCACGGACGGCTTTCCATGATCAGTCGACGTACCCGGTCGACCGGCCCCGACCGGCTGGGGTGCCACCCGCTCCGGTGGTTTCGGCTGCCGCCGTGGCCAGGCCGGCAGGCGGGGTGCCGGCTCCGTCGTCGCCTGCCCCGTCGTCGCCTGCTCCGTCACTCAGCGCATCGTCGGGCACGCCGTCCAGCCCGTCTCCGACCGGACCGGCTCCGCGCCAGCCGATCGAGGAGGATGGGCGGACCGGCGTGCGGCGGCCCTCCCCGGCCGCCGCTGGCGGCGGTGCGACACCGCCGGGCGTCGAGTCCACCTCGCCCGGGCATCCCGAGTGGGCCCGGCGCACCCTCCGGGTGCAGCAGATCGGGCCCCTGGTCGAAGAGGAAGCGACACGGGCCGGTCGGACGCCTGAGCCTCCGGCACCAGCGGAGGGTGTGCCCTCGCCGGTGAGCGCGTCTCCGGCTTGGTCGTCGGCGGTCACCGAGCCGCCGGCCGAGGGGCGGCCGGTGAGTGCGCCACCCGCCTCGATCTGGTCGGTCAGCGCGCCACCGGCGCTGGAGCAGCCCGCCGATACCGCCTGGAGCCAGGCCCAACAGATCAGCGGAGCCGCCGGCCACCCCGCGCCGGCCGGCGGGCCAGCTGGGTACCCACCGCCGACAAGTGGGGCGCCGATCAGCTGTCCACCGACGGGCAGAGCACCCACCAGCGGGACGGGCGGCCCACCGACAGGTGGAGTCATCCACCCCGCTCCCCCGTCGTACGGGCCGGTGAGCGGTGCCGGCCCGTACGGGGGCCCGGATGGCGCAGGCAACCCGTACCGGCCCGCGGTCGGTGCGCAGCAGCGTGACCCCCGGCTTGCGGGTCCGGGTCATGGAGCCCAGCCGCACGGCTCACCGGCGTACCCACAGGATGCGCCGCCGCCATATCCGGGGTCTGCCGCGCCGCCGGCCTGGGGTTCGGCCGGAGCTCAACCTCCGGGGATCGCCGCGCCGTACCAGAGGCCGTTGGCGATGTCATCGACGGAGCCGGCGCCGGGTCGTAACCGGGTGGCGATCGGGGTGGCGGTGGTGGCGGTCCTGGTGGCCCTGGCCGCGGTGGTCGGGGTGGGGCTGTTGATCCTGGACCGACGAGCCGCGCCTCCGTCGGAACCGGCGTCGGCGCCGACCTCGCCACCGGGATCGGTCGGCCCGCCCCCCGGCGACCTGACGATGCGCGACGGCACCACGACGATCACGTTGACCTGGACGGACCCGTCGGACGGGCTGGTGCCGTTCATGGTGGCCGGTGGGCGGACCGGGCAGTCGCTGGGAATGATGGCCACCGTGGACCCGGGTCGGACCAGTTACACGGTCAACGGTTTGAGCACCCTGGTGAACTACTGCTTCGCGGTGCTCGCCGTGTACGACACCGACGAGTTCGCCACTTCCAACCAGGTGTGCACGTCCCGGTAGGCCGATCTGTCCGGGCTGACGGGAATCCGACCGGTCCTGGACGGACAATCCTGGCGGGACACGCCGACGACACGCCACGCTGGGTGTCCACGGCCGGACGGTGCGGGTTCCCGGCATCCGTAGCGTGACCATATGATGGCTCCCGGCTCAGGGGAGGGGTCGCCGTACGGGGGCGCCACCTGCCGAGACGACACGGGAGGCTGCCGGCTGTGGCGAGCATCGACGAGGCCGTTCCGACCCGCACCCCACGATCCCGTTCCCGGGTACGCGGTGGTCTCGTGACCGTGGGTACGGTGCTGGCGCTGCTGGCGGCGATGGGGTTGACCGTGCTCGGTCTGGGCTCGGCCGACAACGCGGTGGCCAACTACGACGCGAGTTCCTGGTTGTGGAGTGCGGCGCGCAGCGAGTTGGCGCGGGTCAACGGGGTCACCGCCCGGGTGGACACCCGGGTGGAGGTGCCGGCGACGCGGCGGCATCCGATGCAGGTGACGCAGACGGACCGTCTGCTGGTGCTGCGGGATCTGAACACGGGTCAGATCAGCACGTTGGACCTGGCGACGTTGCAGATCACCGCGACCACGCCTACCACTCCCGGGCTCGGGGTGAGTGTGGCGTTGCACGAGGACGCGGCGTTCGTGGTGGACGCGGTCCAGGGCGTGGTGCGGCAGTTGGATCCGAGGTCGCTGGCCCCGGTGGGCGAGCCGGTGCGCTATCCGCCGGGGATCACCGGCGGCGCGTTCGACGGCGAGGGCCGTCTGTGGGTCGCGGTGCCGGCGGAGGGCACGGTCTCGGCGATCACTCCGGCGGTGCTGCCGTCGGAGGCGGCGGACCCGCCGGTGGGTTCGCCCCGGGTGCAGACGTACGACGTGGCGGAGGCGAGCCACGAGTTGGTGGTATCCACGTTGGACGACGGTGTGGCGGTGCTGGACCGCACGGCCGGGACGCTGGTGACCGTCGTGGAGGGTGCGACCCGCCGTACGGCGTTGGCGTCGACGTTGACCGGGCCCGGCATCCTGCCGGTGCGCACCAGCGGGCCGGTGGTGCCGGTGACGGTGCCCGGGCAGCGGCAGGTGCACGCGATCGGCGACGGGGGCGAGGTGCGGTCGTTCACGGTGCCGGGCGACGGTGACCGGCTGGGTCCGGCGGTGGCCTGGGCCGGGCGGTTCTACTGCGCGGACGAGGCGGCGGGCACGGTGTACGCGTTCGACGCGACGGGCCAGTTGACCGACACGATCCGGGGCCGGTGGGGTGGCCCGCTGGAGTTGGAGGTGCGGGAGAACTACCTGTTCATCAATGCGCCGGACGCGGCGACCGCGCGGGTGGTCGACGATTCGCACCAGGTGCGGGAGGTCGACAAGTACGCCAACGACGTGCTCGGTGGTGATCCGCCGCCGGAGCCTCCGCCGCCACCTCCGCCGCCGAAGAAGCCTCAGGTGAGTAAGCCGGGTGCGCCGCGCAACGTGAGTGCGGCGGCCGGCGACGCACAGGCCAGGGTGAGTTGGCGGCCGGCGGCGGCCAACGGTGCCGAGATCATCCGGTATGTGGTGGAGGGGGCCGGGCAGCGGCTGGAGGTCGGCGCGAACCAGCGGTCGGTGGAGGTCACGGAGCTGACCAACGGCGAGACGTACCGGTTCTCGGTGCACGCGGTGAACGCGAAGGGCGCGGGGCCGGCCCGGAACAGCAACCCGGTGACGCCGACCGCGGAGGTGCCGGACGCGCCGACCGAGGTGACCGCCGAGGCACGGGCGGACGGCACGGTGGTGGTGACGTGGCCGGAGGCGAACGGTCAGGGCAACACGATCGCCCGGTACGCGGTGTCGGCGACCTCGGCGGGCGCGAACGCCCCGGTCGGTGAGGCGACCGGCACCGAGTTGGTGGTGAAGGCCGGTGAGCTGGAGTACGGCACGCAGTACGCGTTCACGGTGGTCTCGGTGAACGACAAGGGGGCGGCGTCGGAGGCGTCGCCGGTGAGCAACACGGTGGTGCCGTTCACGGTTCCCGGTGAGCCGCTGGAGTTGCGGGCGAGCACGGTGGCCGACCAGCCGGGGACGGTGGCGGTGCAGTGGGCGCCGGCGGTGGCCAATGGCCGGCCGGTGACCGGTTACGTGGTGCAGGTGGGTGACACGCGCAGCGAGGTCACCGACACCCGGGCGACCGTGGGTGGCCTCGGTGACGGGCAGCACGTGACGGTGCGGGTCCGGGCGGTCAACGAGGCCGGCGAGGGCGCGCAGGCGACGACGACGGCGCGTACGGTGGCGGCGCCCCGGGTGACGGTGACCGGCTCGTCGGCGACGGCGACGGCGGCGACGGTGACGTTCACCGTGGACGCCGGCGGCGGTCAGGCCAGTTGTACGCTGTCCCGGTCGGGTCGGCCGGCGAAGAGTGGCCCGTGTTCGAGCATCACGATGAGCGGGTTGGCGCCCGGCACCAGCTACACGTTCACGGTGACGGCGACCAACGCCGCCGGCAACGGCACCGCCACCAAGGCTCAGCAGACCGACGCCCTGTTCGGCGTCGCCACCTGCGAGAACGGCCCCGACGGCGACCAGCGCACCTACTGTGACCGGGACCGCGACGGCCGCAACGGCAACGAGATCTTCTCGGTGCCCCGGCAGGACAACGATCGCCAGGAGGGCTGGGCGAAGCCGGGTACCCGGTTGAAGGCGTACTGCAAGGTGCGGGGCACGGACATCGACTCCTGGATCTACAACGACCATAAGCAGAGCACCTGGTGGGTGCAGGTCGAGTACAGCGGACGGAACTACATCCCCTGGGCCTGGCTCAACCTGGAGGGCGGGGACGACATCGACGTCCTACCCACCTGCTGATCCACCCCAGGCGAGGAGCACCACCGTGAACAGCCAGGAACCGCTCACCCAGCAGGAGGTGCAGGGCTTCGCCGCCCTGGCCGCCCGGCTGGCCGAGAACGTGAACACGGTGGTGCTCGGCAAACCGCAGGTGGTGCGGCTGGCGTTGACCGCGTTGTTCGCCCAGGGGCATGTGCTGCTGGAGGACGTTCCCGGGGTGGGTAAGACGACGCTGGCTCGGGCGATCGCGGCGACGGTGCAGGGGCAGTGGCGGCGGATCCAGTTCACGCCGGACCTGCTGCCCTCCGACGTGTCCGGGGTGACCATCTTCAACCAGGCCACCCGGGGCTTCGAGTTCCATCCCGGCCCCGTCTTCGCCAACATCGTCATCGCCGACGAGATCAACCGGGCGTCGCCGAAAACGCAGTCGGCGCTGCTGGAGGTGATGGAGGAGCGGACGGTCACCGTGGACGGGGTGCGGCATCCGGTGCCGCAGCCGTTCCTGGTGGTGGCCACCCAGAACCCGGTGGAGATGGACGGCACGTACCGGCTGCCCGAGGCGCAGCTGGACCGGTTCCTGGTGAAGTTGTCGGTGGGGTATCCGGACGAGTCGGTGGAGGTGGAGGTGCTGCGCGGGGCGACGGTCCGCTCCCCCGAGGCGCTGGCGGCGGTGACCGACACCGCCACCGTCGGCGAGATGGTCCGGATGGCCCTGCGGGTGCACATCGCCGAGCCGTTGTACGCGTACGCGGTGCGGCTGGCGGCGGCCACCCGCACCCACCCTCAGGTCCGGGTCGGCGTCAGTCCACGTGGGGTGATCGCGTTGACCCGGGCGGCGTGCGCGTACGCGCTGATCGACGGCCGGGGCTGGATCATGCCGGAGGACCTGAAGATGCTCACCGAGCCGGTCTTCGCGCACCGGCTGCTGCTCACGCCCGATGCCCAGGTGCGCGGGGTGACCGCTGCGGACGTGCTGCGGCAGGCGGTCGCCTCGGTGCCGGTGCCGCTGCCGTCGGGCCAGCCGGCCCCGGCGCACCCCTGACCGGCGAGGGCTGGCGTGGGGATCACCACCCGGGGCATCGGTCTGCTCGGCTCGGCCGTGCTGCTGCTGGGGGCGGGCTTCCGGTTCGGGTACCCGGAGCTGACGCTGCTCGGCGCGGCGGCCGGCACCGCCCTGGCGGTCGCCCTGGTCGTCGCGGCCCGGCGGCCCCGGCTGCTGGTGTCCCGGCAGGCCGACCCGGACCGGGTCGCCCGGGGCGAGCCGGCCGCGATGTCGTTGACGGTACGCAACGCGGGACGGATGCGGGCGGCGAGCATGCTGGCCACCGACCGCTGCGGTGACCGGGTGGTGCCGGTGCCGGTGCTGCGGTTGCGGGCCGGCGCGGACACCACGGTCAGCTACCCGGTGCCGACCAGCCGGCGCGGGGTGGTGCCGGTCGGGCCGCTGCGGGTGACCCGCCGTGACCCGCTCGGCCTGGTGGTGCTGGCTCGCCCCTACGGCGATGTCGTGCCGGTGTGGGTGTATCCGCGCGTTCACCCGCTGCGCGCGGTGCCGACCGGCGCGGGGCGCAGTCTCGACGGGCGGGTCGACGCGGTGCCGCACGGTTCGATCACCTTCGACTCGCTGCGGGAGTACGTCGTCGGTGACGAGTTGCGTCGGGTGCACTGGCGTACCAGCGCCCGGGTGGGTGAGCTGATGGTACGGGAGAACGTGGACACCAGCCTGCCGCGGATCGTGGTGCTGCTGGACAACCGGGTCGTCGCGCATCCGGACCGGGTCGGCGCGGTGGCGGAGTCGTTCGAGTCGGCCTGCGAGGCAGCGGCGTCGGTGGTCACCGCGGCGGTCCGCGAGGATCTGCCGGTGGTGCTGCTGTTCGTGGCCGCCGAGGACCCCACTGCCGGATCGGGCGACGGTGGTACGGGCGGCGGGTCCGGTGACGTCGTGGCCGGCGACGGGTCGGGTACCGGTCCTACTGGACCGTTGGACCGGTTGGCGGCGGTGACGCTCACCGGCGAGGGGACGCTGGAGGCCGCGGCGGCACGTCTGCGGCGCGATCGGCTCGGCGACACGCTTGTCGTCCTCACCGGAACGGGAGCGACGGAGGATCTGGGGCATCTCGGTGCGCTGCGCGGCGCGTACCCGTCGGTGGTGGTCGGGATCTTCGGGGCGGCGGAGCCGACGCCGCCGGGCGCGGCGGGCCTGGTCGTCGTCGACGCGGCCGACGGGGCGGCCTTCGCCGCCGAATGGGACGGGGTGCGCCGGTGGTGAGGCTGCTGCGGGCGGCGGTCGTGCCGGCGACGCTTGTCGTGCTGGTCACGCTGGCCGGTGCGGTGCTCGGACGGGTGTACGCGGGGTCGCTGCTGACGATGCTGGTGGCCGGGGCGGCCGTCGGGTCGGTGCTGGTCAGCGTGCTGACCCGGCGGCTGCCGTCCTGGCTGGTGGCGCCGGTGTCGGTGCTGGCGATGCTCGGGTGGACAGCGGTCTGCCTGCGGGTGGCCGCCGCCGACGCGCAGGTGCCGGGCGGGTTCGTCGAGGTGGCCGGCGATGCCGCCGGTAACGCCATCCCCCGGCTGCTGACCGCGATGATCCCGGTGGAGGCGACGCCGGACACGATCCTGCTGCCGGTGGTCGCCGCCTGGCTGGCCGGGCTGGCCGGCGCGGAGGTGGCGCTGCGGGCCGGGCGGGTGCTGCTGGGCTACCTGCCGCCGGTGCTGCTGCACGCCGGCGCGGTGTACGTGGTCGGACCGAATGCGGAGCCGGCGATCGGTGCGACGGTGACGTTGGTGGTGGTGGCGGCGCTCGGGCTGGCGGTGCCGTCCCGGCCCCCGGAGGGTGACCCGGTCGACGGGCTCGCCCCGGCGGTACGGTCCGGGGTACGGGTCCGGCTGGCGGTGGCCTCGGCCGCCGGTACGGCGGTGGTGGTGGCGCTGGCGGCGCTGCTCGGCCCGGCGGTGGCCGCCCTGGTGGACACCCGCCCGGTGGATCCCCGGCGGTATGTGGAGCCGCCGCAGGTAGAGACGCTGGACGAGAACCCGCTGATCCGGATCTCCGGTTGGGCGTTGAACCCGGAGCAGGAACTGTTCCAGGTGGCGACCGACCGCCCCGGCGGCGCCGGCCCGACGGACCCGGCCGAGGGTTCCACGACGGACAGTGCCGGGGGGCGGATCAGGTTGGCCGTGCTCAGCGACTACGACGGGGTGACCTGGCGGGTGGGCGCGACCTACCGCAACGCCGGCCGGATCCTGCCCGCCCCGGAACCGGCCCCGCACGCCACCGTGAAAACGGTACGACAGGAGATCACCGTCGGTGACCTCAGTGGACGACTGCTGCCCGCGGTGCCCACCCCACGCGAGGTCAGCGGTGCCCGGGTCGCCTACGACCCGGGCACCGGCACCCTGATCCGTCCCGACGGTCTCACCCCCGGGCTGCGCTACACGGTGACCTCGGCCCGGGAACACCCGGACAACAACCTGCTGGCCACCGCGAACACCCCGACCGGCGACGCGGTGGCCCGGGTGCTGCACGTGCCCGACGGGGCACCGGAGCAATTGCGGCGGCTGGCCTCCCAGTTGGCCGAGGAGAACGGCGCACCGTACGCGCGGGCGGCGGCGATCGAGCAGTGGCTGGCCGAGCACTACCGGCTGGTCGCCGACGCGCCGAGCGGCCACGCCTACCCGAACCTGGCGTTCTTTCTGTTCGGGCCGCGCAACGGCGGCGGACAGCGCGGCACGTCCGAACAGTTCGCGGCGTCGTTCGCGGTGCTGGGTCGGCTCGCCGGGCTGCCGACCCGGGTGGTGGTCGGGTTCGCCGCTCCCGGGTCGGGTCCGGTGCGGGCCGCCGACGCGTACGCCTGGCCGGAGGTGCTCTTCGACGGCCTCGGCTGGGTGGCGTTCGATCCGCTGCCCAGACCGGACGAGGAGACCCGGCCGGTGGAGGAGGACTTCCGCCCCCAGCCGGAGGACCCGCCACCGTCGGAACAGCCGGAGCCCACCCTGGAGCCGACCGCCACACCACCGGCGCAGGCCGCACCCGGTGGCCCCACGGGCAGCGGAGGCGTACCGACGCCGGTGCTGGTGGGTGGCACCGGCGGTGGGCTGCTACTCGTCGTCGTGGCGCTGCTGGTCACCCTCGCCGGGCTGCGGCGGGCACAGACCCGGGCCCGCCTGCACCGGGCCGACCCCGGCCACCGCATCGCCGGCGCCTGGCGGGAGCTTACCGACGCGCTGCGGCTGGCCGGCCAACCGGTCGCCGCGGATCTGTCCGCCACCGAGGTCGCCGCCGTGGCCACACGAACCCTGACCGAAGCCGTTCGTCGCGACGTCGTCACCGCCGAAGCCGCCTCCACCGCCGACGAGGACCGTCCGGTGTCGACGGCGGCGCTACTCGCCGTCGATGACCTCGCCACGCTGATCAACCAGGTTGGCTTCGCGCCCGGCACGGCTACCGCCGAACAAGCCGAGGTCGCCGCTGAGGCCGCCACCACCTACAGCGCGACGCTGCGCGCCGCCCGCCCCCACTGGCGTCGCCTGTTCTGGTCGGTGCACCCGGGTCCCCTACGCTGGCCCCGCTAACCCCACCCGCGCCCACCCTCCTACCGCGATCATGCAGTTGTGGCACGTGACAAACAGGACCCTCCGCAACCTTTCGGGTGCCACAACTGCATGATCGGCGACGCGGTGAGGCGGAGGTATCGGCGATCACGTGGGGGTGGTCAGGCGGCGGACGAGTTTGCGGAGGCCGGACTGCCAGCCGTCCGGGTCCTCGGCGCGACGGCGGGCGTAGTCGGCGACCTCCGGGTGCGGCAGGATCAGGAATCGTTCCTCCGCCATCCCCGCCACCGCCGCCGCGGCCACTTCGTCCGGGCTGAGCACCGCGCCGGAGGCCGCGATGATCCGGGCACCGAGGTGTCCGGCGGCCAGCCCGGCGGCAAGCATCGGGGTGTCGACTCCCTGCGGGCACAGCGCGCTGACCCGGATCCCCTGGTCCCGGTAGGTCACCGACAGCCACTCGGCGAACCCCACGGCGGCGTGCTTGGTGGTGGTGTACGCGGCATCGCCGACGGCGGTCAGCACCCCCGCCGCCGAGCAGGTGTGCAGCAGGTAGCCGCTGCCCCGGGCGAGCATCGCCGGCAGCACCGCCCGGGCGGCGTACACGTGGGCGAGCACGTTGACCCGCCAGGACCGTTCCCAGCCGGCGTCGTCGACCTCCACTCCCCCGCCGGTGCTCACCCCGGCGTTGGCGCAGAACACGTCGATCCGGCCGTGGCGGCGTTCGGTGTCGGCGACCAGGGCGCGTACCTGTTCCTCGTCGGTGACGTCGACGGCGACCCCACGGGCCAGTGGGCCCACGCCGGCGGCGACCGCCTCGGTGGCGGCACCGTCCAGGTCGGCCAGGACCAGCGCGGCGGCACCCTCGGCGGCGAACCGTCGGGCCAGCGCCGCACCGATTCCCCCGGCCCCGCCGGTGATCACCGCTACCCGCCCGGTGAGGTTCACGCCGGCTCCTTCGCGTCGCGCCCGAGCCGGGCGACAAGTGTGGCCAACGCCGCCGGGTCGGCGCCGGTGACCTCGGGGGTGGGCAGCAAGGCCAGCACCGGTACGTCCACCCCGGCGTCGACGTACCGGTTCACCTGTGCCCGGCACTGCTCCGGCGGGCCGTGCAGGATCAGCGCGTCGACCACCTCGTCCGGGATCGCGGCCAGGGCGCCTCGCCGGTCGCCGGCGGCCCACGCCGCCCACATGTCGGCAAGCGTCTCCTGCCGGCCGAGCCAGCGGTGGAACTCCGCGTACGCGGGCACGGTCAGATAGCTGGTGATCATGCGCCGGCCGAGGGTGCGGGCGTACCGGGCGTCCTCGGTGGGACAGACGAAGATCCGGGCGACCACCTCGAACTGCGGACGCCGCTGCCCCAGCTCGGCCACTGCCCGGGGCACGTCGGTGGCGGCGAGCCAGTTGAGGATCACTCCGTCGGCCTCGGCGGCGGCCAGCCGCAGCATGCCCGGACGCAGCGCCGCCAGCAGCAGCGGTGGCGGGACCGCCGGCGGCCGTTCCAGGGCGAACCGGCGGACGGCGAAGGTGTCGAAGGCGCCGTCGACGGTCTCCCCGCGCAGAGCCGAGCGCAGGAATCGCAGCACATCGCGGGTGCGCCGGAACGGTTCGGTGAACTCCACGGCGTTCCAGTCGGAGACCACCACCGGCGACGACGCGCCGATGCCGAGGGCGAACCGGCCCGGGGCGACGTCGGCGAGCGCGGCGGCGCTCATCGCCAGCAGGCCGGGTCCACGGGTGAACGCCGGGGTGATCGCGGTGCCCAGCCGCAGCCCGGGCTGCCAGGCGGCGGCCAACGTCAGCGGAGTGAACGCGTCGGCCCCGTTGACCTCGGAGGACCACACGTCGGTGAAGCCAGCGTCGGCGAGCGCCGCGTACACCGCGGCGTGGTCGACGAGCGGAATCCCGCCCAACGGCACCGTCATTGCCCATCGCGTCGTCATCGGTCGATGGTGCCCGTCCCGCCGTCTTCGGGCAAGGTCGTCGAGGCGGGCCGCAGGACCGGTACCAGCCTTCCCAGCGTGACCTTCTCCCTCGTGGCCCGCTCCGACGACGGCCGGCTGCACGGCGTCGTCGTGGCCAACCGTATCCTGGCCGCCGGGGCGCTGGTGCCGGGCGCCACGGCCGAGGTCGGCGCGATCGCCACCCAGGCGGGCGGATGCACGGCGGGTCCCGGCGGTCGGGAGTCGGTCAGCCGCCGAAGGTGAGCAGACGGATACCGGCGACGTCGAGGGCCTCCTGCTCGGCCCGGCTGCGCGGGTCGCGGCCGGTGGCCTTGCGGATCAGGGTCAGCCGGTCCCAGCCGAGGTACGCCGGCAGGGCCTGCCCGCCGGTGAGCAGATCGGCGATCGCCTGGGCGGCTGCCGGGGTCAGCCACGGCGGCCGGTCCAGCGCCTCGGCCAGGTCGAGGCCATGCACACCGACCTCCACCACCCGGGTACGCAGGAACTCCGTGACCGTCATCGCGTCGCCGTGTCGGGTGCGTACCACCCGGTCGGCGGGGTGGGCGTCGACCGCGGTGAGGGTGGCCCGCCACGTCCGGTCGAAGTCGACGTCGAGCATCGCGCCGGTCCGCTCCGACCTGGTGTCGGCGTGTTGTCGGGTGGACTCGCAACGCGCGGACTCGATCCGGGCGGCGTCCACCGCCGGGACGAACTTCGCCGCACCGAAGTAGCCGGCGGCGTCGACCTGGGCCGGTCCGGGCACCGTGACGGCCAGCATGTCGGCCAGCCGACCGGCTCCGGTGCTTACGTGGGCCAGCAGGTCGGCCACCGTCCACGGGGTGCAGCGGGTCGGGCGGTCGAGGTCCGACCGGTCGAGGGTACGCAGCACCGCGCCGAGCCGGTCGCACTCGTCGCGGAAGGCCGACCGTACGACGCCCATCCGGTCAGCCCTTGTAGCGGGGAACCAGACGGTGCACGGCGGTGAGCACCAGCGCCATCACCACTGCCATGGTGCCGGCGATGCCGGCGGCGCTGCCCGCGTAGCCGACGAGCAACGGACGGCGGGACAGCTCCGCCGCCGGGGTGGATCGCATGCCCACCAGCCACCACAGGGCCAGCGCGCAACCGGCGATCGCGAGCAACCCGCCCACGCCCAACAGCAGGGCGGTGAGCCGGTGCGCGTCACCGGGCTCGACCTCCGCGCGTTCCCGCTGCGTGATCAGCAGCAGCAGGCCGGCCAGCGCCGACCAGACGCCGACCACCAGGAACGCGGCGACCGCGTCGCTGGGGCGGTGCCAGCCCGCCGACAGGGTCGCCATTCCGGCGGTCGCGGCGTAGCCGGCACCGATCACGGCCCCGACGGCCCGCACCTTCGGCGGAAGCACGAGCACCAGGGCCACCGCCACCGAGCCGGCGACCGTGGTGTGCCCGCTGGGCAGGCTGTTGCCGACGTACACCCGTTCCAGGTCGATGCCGTAGTCGGGGCGGCTCAGTCCGTACTTGAGCAGTTGGGTGGCGACGTTGGCGCCCGCGATCAGCAGGGTCGCCGCGACGGCGAGGGCGACCCGGCCGCGGATCAGCGCGATGAATCCGATCATCACGGTGACCGCCAGCAGCGACACCACGGACATGGCGTTGAGGATCTGGTCGACCGGTTCCTCGATGTGGTCTTGGCCGATGCGGTTACCGGTGAGGGCCACCGTGTCGATCCACTGACCGGCCTCCGTGTGCAGGGCGAACTTCCAGACGGCGATGAAGGCCGCCGTCTGGATGAGGGCCAGCACGACCAGCCAGACCGCTGTACCACCCCTGGGCGTCACGCGCACCCGCACAACTTAGCGGCACGCCTCCGACGTCCGGCCGGTGGCCCGCCCGTGGCGTGGAGATAGGTTTGGCCGCAGGTGAAGAGGAGGGAACGTGACCGGTACCTCGGGGCGTGACCCCACCACGGTCGGGCGAGGCGAGTCACTGGCCGATCTGCTCGGTGGGCGTCGAGGCGCCGTGGACGCCACCGTGCCGCCGGTCGCGTTCGCGGTGGGCTGGCTGGTGGGCGGTAGGTCGGTCCTGGTCGGGGTGGTGACGGCCCTGGTCGCCGGAGCGGTGGTGGGCGGCTGGCGGTTGCGCCGCGGTGACCGGCCCCGGTCGGTGTTGGTCGGCCTGCTGGCGGTCTGCGTGGCCGCGCTGGTGGCGGTGCGCACCGGTCGAGCCGAGGACTTCTTCCTCGTGCAGGTGTTGGCCAACGCCGCCAGCGCGTTGGCCTGGGCGGTGAGCATCATGGTCCGGTGGCCGCTGCTGGGGGTCGCCGTCGGCGCCACGCTGGCCCAGCGCGGACGCTGGCGACGTGACCCGGCGCTGCTGCGGGCGTACGGGCGGGCCAGTTGGGTGTGGACGGGGAGCTACCTGCTGCGGGTGGCGGTGTTCGTGCCGTTGTATCTCGGCGGTCACGTGCTCGCCCTGACCGTCGCCCGGGTGGGACTGAGCTGGCCGCTGGTCGCGGCGGTCCTGGCGGCCAGTTGGGCCGTGCTGCGCCGGTCACTGCCGGCCGGTCATCCGGGGCTGCGGCACCCGGTGACGTCGCAGACCGAGCCGGGCGCGAGGGCACCCGACGACGGCGCGTCGACCGCTCCGGGGCTGGAACAATAAGGGAGAGGCCGCCACGGGGGGAGCGGCCTCTCCGGTGATGTACGTTACTCCGTCCCAGGCCGGGTTGTGATCCCAGGGCGGTCACTTTTTTTCGCTATGTGCGCGCGGTGCTCGGCGGTTCAGGGTGGTGGGGTGGGCCGACCGCTCCGCTGCGTCGGCCAGAGGGCCGACCCACCCCGGCCTGACCGTGGGTGTCAGGCCGTCAACCGGACCTGCCTCTACCCCCGAGGCTCGGCCGGTGCCTCCGGGTGGGTCAACACCCACCCGGAGGAGTCCGTTCAGTCGTTGGGGAACAACTTCCCGTAGTCGGCGTAGGCCATGGCGACGTCGGCCTGGGCCCAGAAGCGGTGGTAACGGAACTCGGGCTCCGGCCCACCATCGAGGTACGCCTGCACCTTCGGCCACGCCGGGTCGTCCTTGTAGAACGACCGGATGTCGACGAAGCTCTTGCCCGGGGCGATGACGTCACCGTTGGGCATCTCACCGGTCCAGCCCGGCGGGATGTACAGGCCCTGCCCGGTGGAGGCGTCGTAGACGTCGTCGAAGCGCCGGTAGTCGCCACGCTTCTCCACCGTCGAGACACCCTCGGCGTCGCTGTGCGAGTGCAGCGCGTCCAGCAGCCCCTTGGCGGTTTCCTTCGCCTCGGTGTTGCCCGACTTGGCCGCGTACGCGATCAGGGTGCGGGCGTAGGCGGCGGCGACGCCGACGTCCTGGCCCTGGACCGTCACCTCGACGTGCAGGTTGTTGTTCGGCTGCGGGTTGCTCGGGTTCCAGTTGGTGGGCTGGCCGGTCCACTCCATGTCCGACGGGATGGACCAGTCCTCACCCAGCGTGGTGTGCTCGATCGCCCACGGCACCCACTTGTCCAACAGCGCCTTCGCCTTGGCGTTGCCACTGACCAGGTACAACTCGGCGATGCGCTGCATCGACCAGGCCTGCATGCCGAACCACTGGTTCGACGGCGGGTCGTTGTAGACCGGGTCCTCGTCGTAGAACATGCCGTAGAAGGTGGCCGTGCCGGCCGGCGGCTGGCCGTAGTGCCCGCCCCAGCTGTTGGTCGCGCCACCGGCGATGCCGCCCTCGGCGGACTGGAGCCAGGTGTAGAGCTCCAGCTGCCGGTTGAGGCTGTTGGTCCAGTCCGCCGCCGCCGTCGGCGAGCGCGGCTTGAGCTCGTCGACGTTGGTCAGCGCCCAGGCCGCGAACGGGTTCTGGTAGCCGAAGTGGCTGTGGCTGGAACCGATCCGCCAGGACCAGTTCTGGCTGGTCTCGTACGCGCCACCCCAGGCGTAGTACCAGGAGAGCAGGTAGTGGGCGGAATCGCGGCCGGAGGCGGCCGGGCAGGCGCTGGCCCCGACGCAGTTGCCGATCCGCTTGAAGTACTTGTCGAACAGGGCGTACCGCAGGTAGTCACCCATCTTGGCGGCCTTGGCCACGGTGGCCGCGACGTCGGCCTCCTTGTTCTGCTCCTTGGCCCAGGTCAGCGCCCAGTACGCGGCCTGCACGGCGCGGGCGTCGGCGTCCGGGGCGTTGGTGTACTTCCACTGCTTGGCGGGGGCCTGGCTCTCCTTGATGAACAGGTCCAGGTAGCCGTACTGACCGCCGTGGGCGAAGGTGTCGCAGGACGGATGCGGCACGGTCTCCCACACCGACTCCTGGGTGCCCCGCTGGAAGGTGTTGATGTAGGCGGGGCGGGTGGTGCCGTCGCCGCAGTGGCCGTAGCCGTAGACGTTGTCGACGTCCAGCAGCCAGTGCATGCCGTAGATGGAGCCGGTGTTGTAGGTCGACCGCAGTTCCGCGCGCAGCGGGTCCTGGCCGACCGGCACGTTCGAGTCCAGCTGCGACGGGTACTCGCTGGGCAGGTCGTGCTCGGCGGCGTAGGTGGCGTCACCGGCGGAGCCGGCGGTCGGCTGGTCGGCGTCGGACGGGATGATGTACTTCTCCATCACCGTCCAGGCGCTGTTGAACGGCGCCCAGTTCTGGGTCACCCGACCGTAGTAGGCCTCCAGCCACAGCCAGAAGCTGAACGCCTCGGAGGTGGTCTCGTGGCCGTGGTCCGGCGCCTCGACGATGAGCGTCTCGATGGAGTGGTACGGCACGCCCTCCGGGCTGAAGTAGCCCGAGTTCTTGATCTTGTTGTACTGGGTGAGGAAGCGCTGCACGTACTCGCCGTCGCCGCCGGGCACGTCGTTGTCGATCTCGGTGACCGTGACGGTCGCCGGCGTGTGGCCGGTGGCCGAGGCGGTGACCGTGGCGGTGCCGCCGACGGTGTCTTCGTCCTCCGCGGCCCGGACGGTCACGTCGACGCCGGTGTTCCAGTTCGACGTGGTCAGCGTCGCCGAGGTCGGCGTGACGGTGACGTCCGTGTCGCCGGTGCGCGCCAGGCTCACCGCGACGTTCGCGGTGGGCGCCCGGTTCAGCTTGAGGCTGAACGTCGAGCTGCCGCCCTCGGGGACGGTCACCGCGGTCGGCGTGGCGACCAGGGCCGGCGAGGTGGAGCCGGCGACGGTGAACGACCGCTCGGCGATCGCGGACAGACCGCTGTTGTCGTACGCCCGGGCCTGCACCGTGTAGTCACCGGCGGGCAGGCTCTCCAGGGTGTACGCGTACGGCGCGCTGGTGTCGGTGTTGACCAGCAGCCCGTTGCGGTAGAACTCGACCCGGGCGATGGTGCCGTCCGGGTCGCTGGCGGTGGCGGTCAGCGGCACGTTGGCCGGGGCCGTGAACGGGCCGGCGGGCACCGACAGGCTGACCGTCGGGGGCTGCTGCGCCGTGCCACCGCAGGTGACCCCGTTGACCGAGAACGAGGTCGGCTTCCCGTTGGTGCCGGAGTGGGAGCCGTTGAAGCCGATGCTGGTGCTGCCGCCGGCCGGGATGTTGCCGTTCCAGGACTCGTTGACGGCGGTGACCTCGTTGCCGCTCTGGCTCCACCGGGCCGACCAGCCCTGGTTGACCCGCTGGTCGCCGGGGAAGGCGAACTTCAGGGTCCATCCGTTGATCGCGTCACCGGTGTTCTTGATGGTGACGTTGGCGGTGAAGCCGTTGCTCCAGTCATTTGTCGTATAGACCACGTCGCAGGCCGGTGCGGCCTGTGCGGCGGCGGCGGGGACGGTCGCCCCACCGATCGCCAGCGCCGCGGCGGCGAGCCACGCCAGGCGCCGACGTTTAGCCAGGTTTCTCATCTGCGCGGTGTCTCCTCGGACCGGGCCGGTGGCGGTGGCGCCCCCGGCGGTGACGCCTCGGGAAGGACAGGTCCGCCGAGGTGTCATGGGATGGTGGTCGCTGCGACCCTGGTGGGGCCGGCGCGGCGGGGCGCCGTGCGAGACGGCAACTACTCCCGCTGCTGGCAGGACGCCGTACCGGACGAGCCGGAAGCCCTCGGCGACCCACGCTCACGCGTACCTTGGCTCCGCGCGGTCGATCGACAGTCTGCCATGGAAGCGCTCCCAATGCCAGCAAGGGAACTTCCGGAAACACTGAGTTGTTTCGATCTCGTTTTGGGGCTTTCACAAAGCCGTGACGGGCGTTACAGTCGCAACAACGTCGATGGGAGCGCTTCCATCGACAGAGTTCCACCCGGAATATCGCTCGGGGTCGTGCCCACGGCCCCGGGGAAGAGACCGCAGGCCGACGGCGGGCCAGCCCGGACACCGCCGTCAGCCGTCACCCCACCACAGTGGAGGGAGGTGGATCCTCAGCCACTCGCGTGGCCCGGCTCCCGCGCGACACGCACAACTGGAACGCCAATCCGAACGTGCGTGTACCGCAACACGGTGGGGACGGGGGTTGCCCTCCCCCGTCCCCACACTAAACCCCCGTTCACGATGGGAAAAGAGGCCGACGGGTCAGACGCGCAGAACCCGCGCGCCCCGCACGGCAGTCGACCCGCCCGCCGACCGCCATCCGCGACGCCCCGCCGACCGCCCGGGCGCGCACCACCGGTCCGCCCGCGGTACTCGGCGCACCCGGTCCCGCTCGCACCAACCGCCCGACCGGCACAGCGCCCTCCCCCACCCCACGTCATCCCGCCACCGAGGCCGTCCGCCCCACCCCTCGTGACGACTCGACCCGGCGGGGACCGCCTACCCTCTACCCTTTGTTGGGAGCGCTCCCGGGCTCAGGCGGTCGTCCCCATCCACGAGGAGAACCCATGTCGATACTCACCAGGCGGCACCTGCTGCGCCGCGCGGCGCACTCGGCCACCGCCGCCACCCCGGTCAGCGCCGTGCTCGGCGCCACCGTCGCAGCCACCACCGCCACCGGCCTCGCCGGCTGCCAGCCCGGCGACCCGGCCGACGACACGGCCACCGCGTCCTCCCCGGCCACCCGGCGTTCCTTCCCGCCCGACTTCGGTTGGGGTGCCGCGACCTCCGCGTACCAGATCGAGGGCGCCGCCAAGGAGGACGGCCGCGGCGAATCGATCTGGGACACGTTCAGCCGCGCACCGGGACGCACCCGCAACGGCGACACCGGCGACGTGGCCGCCGACCACTACCACCGCTATGCCGAAGACCTCGATCTGATGCGCGACCTGGGGCTGCGCAGCTACCGGTTCTCCATCTCCTGGCCGCGCATCCAGCCCGACGGAACCGGCGCCGCCAACCAACGCGGCCTCGACTTCTACCGTCGCCTCGTCGACGGTCTGCACGACCGCGGGATCGCCCCGATGGCCACGCTGTTCCACTGGGACCTGCCGCAGAGCCTGCAGGACACCGGCGGCTGGGAGAACCGCGACGTCGCAAAACGCTTCGCCGACTACGCCGCCATCGTCTTCGACGCCCTCGGCGACCGGGTACCGGTCTGGTTGACCATCAACGAACCGAAGACGGTGGTGCAGAACGGCTACCTGTCCGGCCACCACGCACCTGGCCGGCAGGACACCGGCGCGGCGTACCTGGTCGCACACCACCTCCAGCTCGCCCACGGCCTCGCCGTCCGCGCCCTACGCGCCACCGGCGGCAAGAGCCGCATCGGACCCGCCCTCAACCTGCACCCCTGCTATCCCGCCGACGACTCGTCCGCCGCCGCGGAGGCCGCCCGCCTCTACGACGGTTACGAGAACCGCCTTTACCTCGACTCCGCGCTGACCGGCAGCTACCCCGCCGACGTGCTGGCCGACCTCGGCCCCGACAGCCGGATGGTCCGCGGCATCCGCGACGGCGACCTGGAGATCATCTCCACCCCGATCGACCTGCTCGCGGTGCAGTACTACACCCCGATCTACGTCACCGCGTCCGGCGACACGGCACGCCGCTGGCCCACCTCCGAGGCGGAGTGGCAGCAGATCTACCCCGACGGGATGTACGACGTCCTGACCCGGGTCACCCGCGACTACGGGCCGATCCCCCTCACCGTCACCGAGAACGGCCTGCCCACCCCCGACGAACTCAGCGCCGACGGCACCGTCGAGGACGACGGTCGGGTCACGTTCCTCCGCGACCACCTGACCGCCGCCCACCGGGCCATCGCCGAGGGCGTGCCACTGGAGAGCTTCCACGTCTGGTCCCTGCTCGACAACTTCGAGTGGGCCGAGGGCTACGAGCAGCGCTGGGGGTTGATCTACGTCGACTACCCCACCCAGCGTCGGGTGTTCAAGCGCAGCGCCCACTGGTACCGCCAGGTCATCGCGGACAACGCGGTCTGACACGTCAGCGCGGCGGGGGGGCGCCCCCCGCCCCGCCCCCCCCCCCCCCACCAAAAACCAAAAAACTTAAAAAAAAACAATTGCCACCTGGTCGCCGCCGGCGCCCCGCCCCCCCCCCCCCCCCCCCCCCCCCCCGCGGCACGTACGATCCCGACATGCCTGAGCACAACCGTCTGGGCCGGCCGTTCTGGACCTTCTGGAGCGCCGCCGCGCTGGCCAATCTCGGCGACGGCATCCGGGTGGCCGCCTTCCCGCTGCTGGCCGCCGCACTCACCGACGACCCGCTGGCCGTCGGTGCGGTTGCCGCCGCGCAGTTCCTGCCGTGGCTCGTCTCCGGGATGCTCGCCGGGGCCCTCGCCGACCGCCGAGCCACCCGCACGCTGCTCGCCGCCGCCGACACCGGCCGCGTCGTGGTGCTGGCCGCGCTGGCCACCACGGTCGCCCTGGGCTGGGCCACCATCTCGCTCGTCGTCGCCGCCGCGTTCCTGCTCGGCGTCGGCGAGACCATCCGGGACACCGCCGCCCAGACCGCCGTACCCAGGCTCGTCCCCGACGCGCAGCTGGAGAAGGCCAACGGGCGGCTGGTCGCCGGGGAGATCGTCGGCAACGAGTTCGTCGGTCCTCCGGTGGGCGCCCTGCTGTTCGTGCTGGGTGCCGCCATCCCGTTCGCCGTCAACGGGGCAACCCTGGCCCTGGCGGTGATGCTCGTGCTCTCGCTGCCGCTGACCCTGGCGCACCGGGCGACCCCAGCCGCAGGCGACGCCCCGCCGAGCACCGACGGCGACGGCGCCCTGGCCGGTCTGCGCTGGCTCGTCCGCCAGCCGATGCTGCGCACCCTGGTGCTCGTCACCGCCGCCGTGGCCGCCGCGGACACCGCCTGGTTCGCGATCTTCGTGCTCTACGCCCGCGACGCCCTCGGCCTCGGCGCGTTCGGCTTCGGTCTGCTGCTGGCCACCGGCGCCGCCGGTGGCCTGATCGGCTCGTTCGCCGCCGACCGTCTCGTCGCCCGCTTCCAGCACCGGTCCGTGTTGACCTGGTCCATGGCCGTCACCGCCGGCGTGCCGGTCCTGCTGGCCGTCGTCGGGCACCGCGCCGTCGCGGTGGTCGTGGTGGTCACCACCAGCGCCGCCTTCGCGGTGCTCAACGTCGCCGCGCTGTCGGTACGCCAACGGCTGGTGCCGGGCGGGCTGCTCGGTCGGGTCATCGCCGCCTCCCGCGTGGTCACCTACAGCTGCACCGCGCTGGGTGCGCTGGCCGGCGGTGCCCTGGCCGCCCGAGCCGGCATCGAGGCGCCGTTCCTGTTCAGTGGCGTCGTCGCGGTGGCCGCCACCGTCGCCTGGTGGGTCGCCTCCCGACCCACCACCCCCGGCGCCGCGCCCGGCCTCCGATAGCGTCAGCCGGCCGCCCGCCGTCCCGCCGGATCAGCGGGGCAGCGCCTGCTGAAGCTCGGCGCGCAGGGCCGGGGTCAGCATCTCCCCGGCCTGCTTGGCCAGCCGGGCCATCTCGTAGCCCACCACGCCGATGTCGGCGTCGGCCGCCGCCAGGGTGGCCAGGATCGAGCCGTCGCGTACCTGCATCACCAGGAAGTAGCCCCGGCCCATCTCCACCACGGTCTGCTTGACCACGTCCCCGTCGAACATCTGAGCGGCACCGGCGGTGATGCTCATCAGTCCCGAGGTCACCGCGGCGAGCTTGTCGGCGTGGTCCCGTGGCAGGTGGTCGGATATCGCGACCAGCAGCCCGTCGGAGGAGACCACCACCGCGTGCGCCACCCCGGGCACCCGCTCCGCGAACGCGCTGACCAGCCAGCTCAGGTCGCGAGCCTCCTGCGACAACGTCGTCACTTCCGTCCTCCTTCGCTCCACGCCCCGAGCGGTGGCACGGGTATCTCGGTGGTCTCCTCAGCCTCTGCCCGCCGTACGCCGCTGTACAACCTGGACAACATCCCGCCGACGGCTTCCGGGTCCGGATCGTTGCGGGCGGCCGACTGCTGCTCTGGACGGGCCGGCTGGGTCACCGCACTGAGTTGCGCCATCGGCACCCGCATCGGCAGGCCCCGTTCGTTCGTCCCGGCGGTCACCGGCACGGCCGGCGGGGCCGGCGCGCCGGCCC